>CAMUZD010000179.1 GCA_947165115.1 uncultured Clostridia bacterium | reverse complement strand
CTCGTTAATTCGGTGCTCGATACAATAATGATTAACTGCCCGCAGTTCTGGGCTATGGTCCCCTCATGCAGATATGACGAGCTCGCCGTTAAGTATCTCGGCGACGCGGCGCATTCAGCGCTTAAAGAGAGAACGGACCGCTTCCAGCAGGCAAGGCTGAATCTCAGGGAAAACCTGCTCAAAGCCGCGGCGGACGGCGTCAATATAAATTCAATCTCCGGCTCAAATCTGAATTTCGGAGAGAAGATGTATTCCTTCCTGGGATGCGTCAATTCCGCGAAAAAATATAACACAGACGGAGTAATCAATCTCGGCTCGACCACTCTCGGAGCGACAGGCGCGGCAGACGGCGCGGCTCTGCCCGAAGGATACAGACAGGTCAATGAGAGCCCCGATTATCCCGATTACAGCTACATCTCTCCCGACGGCAGGATTGACGCTTCGACCGCCGTTCTGCCCGATAACACCTGGATTTTCCTCGATCAGTATCACGAGGTCGGCAGAAACGATTCTGTTCTCAATCTCGCGAAGGCGCTGATTCTCGACGAAATTGAAAACGTTCATTCCGCTTCCGATAACTATCCGCAGTTCAACCGCTTCTGCAACACCTATGAGCTTCGCAGGCGCAAGCTGCCTGCCATAAATAAGATTATGGAAGAAATCGAAACGGGAAAATTCCAGTGTTCGGAAACGAGAAAAGCGGAATTTCAATCAATTATCGACGAGGCCGAAGCAGTGCTGAATCTTACAATCGGCGATGATGAAAGAGCGCAGGCTGTCTGCGAAAGAATTGACAAAACGCTTATAGGGCTCGGCAGACTCGCCCCGAAAGAGAGCGACGGCAGGCGCGAGGAATTCTTTGAGAAATTCTCGGAGATGGTAAGCAAATCAACGCTTAGATACCTCGGCGGCGGAAATATAATTGATAAAATCAAAAAGAAACTCGGCTGATAATAAAGGATTACATATATGAAACTGCTTGCAATTGACGGAAACAGTATAGTCAACCGCGCGTTTTACGGAATAAAGCTGCTGACGACGAAGGATGGTAAATACTATACCAACGCCGTTTACGGCTTTCTGAGCATTCTGCTCAAACTCAGCGCGGATGTGAAGCCCGATGCCGTTGCCGTCGCGTTTGATGTCAGGGAGCCGACCTTCAGACATAAGATGTATGAGGGATACAAGGCAAACAGACACGGAATGCCCGATGAGCTTGCCGCCCAGATGCCGATTCTGAAGGATATTCTCGTTGCAATGGGATATAAGATTCTTGAAGCGCCGGGCTGGGAAGCGGATGATATCTTAGGAACTCTCGCCTTTGCGGCGGGAGATGATGACTTCTGCTATATTGCGACCGGTGACCGCGATTCGCTCCAGCTTGTCGGCGACAGAGTGAATGTGCTTCTCGCATCAACCAAGATGGGCAACGCAGTCACTGTGAAATACGATGTAGCAAAAATCAAGGAGGATTATCTTGTTGATTCTCCGCGCCTTCTCATTGATATAAAGGCGCTTCAGGGCGATTCTTCGGACTGCATTCCCGGAGTCGCGGGTATCGGCGAAAAGACGGCAAAAGAGCTTGTTTCAAAATTCGGAACAATCGATGACATCTACGCAAATCTCGATTCGCTCGATATAAAAAAAGGCGTTCACGATAAACTCGCGAATGACAAAGATATGGCCTATCTCAGCAGAACTCTCGGCACAATAAGCACCGAGGCGCCGGTCGAAAAGGATTACGCGGCATATATTCCCTCGGAGCGCGACGCATATAAATTGACCTCTATTCTCTCTCAGCTTGAGATGTTCAAAATGATTGAGCGCCTGAAGCTTGAAAACGTGCCCGTTCAGGCGGAGACAAAAGAAGAAACGACAGTTAAATCAGAGCTCTATACGGTTGAGGATACGGCGCTTCTGTTGAATACGCTGAAAAAGAACGGAAAAGCTTATTTCACTTTTGAAGATGGTATCTTTTATTTCGTGACTACAAACGGAGTAGGCGCGGTTGAGCCCGACAATGCTGGATATGTTTCTTTCTGCTCCGATTTTCTCTTTGATAAAGAAATCAAAAAATACACCTATAACTGCAAGGCGCTGTATTCATTTTTCTACGATTACAGAGTTGATATTCAGATAAACTCAATTGCTGGCGACGCTATGCTCGCATCATACCTTGCGAATCCCTCAACCGAATGCACTCTCAGAAGGATAATTGAGGAGTTTGCGGGCTTCCTTCCCGGCGAAAATGCTGACACTCCCCTGCTGACCGCTTATCTTGAATCTGCTTTTGAAAAGCTTGAAGCAATCATTGATGAAAACGGTCAGCGCGAGCTATATGAAACAATCGAGCTTCCGCTCGCGAGAGTTCTCGCCTCTATGGAAAAAGAGGGCTTTGAGGTTGACGCGGCGGGCATTGAGAATTTCGGCAGGGAGCTCGGCGAAAGAATTGATAAAATCGTGTCCGGAATATATGAGCAGACCGGATATGAATTCAATCTCAATTCCCCGAAGCAGCTCGGCGAGGCGCTCTTTGTCAAAATGGGAATTCCGGCAAAGAAAAAGACCAAGAGCGGATATTCCACAAATGCGGAGGTGCTCGAATCGCTCGCGCCCGAATATCCGGTGGTGGCAGACATTCTTGAATACCGCACTCTCGCAAAGCTCAAATCAACCTACTGCGACGGACTTCTCAAGGTTATCGGAGACGGCGGCAGGGTTCATTCAAGCCTTAATCAGACCGAGACAAGAACAGGCAGGATTTCTTCAAGCGAGCCGAATCTTCAGAATATACCGGTCCGCTCGCCTCTCGGCAAGGAAATGAGAAAATATTTCAGGGCAAAAGAGGGCTGTGTGCTCGTTGATGCGGACTATTCGCAGATTGAGCTCAGGGTGCTCGCCCATATGGCAAACGACAAAAATATGATTGACGCCTTCAATAACGGCGACGATATTCACGCGATTACCGCCTCTCAGGTATTCAACATGCCGCTCATGATGGTTACTCCGCTGATGAGAAGCCGCGCCAAGGCGGTCAATTTCGGCATAGTTTACGGCATAGGCGCTTTCTCACTCTCTAAGAATATCGGCGTTTCCGTGCCCGAAGCTAAGGAATATATCACGAATTATCTGGAACATTTCAGCGCTGTGCGCGATTATATGAAGAAAGTGGTTGAAAATGCGCGCAGAGACGGCTATGTGAAAACGGTTTATAACCGCCGCCGCTATCTGCCCGAAATCAATTCATCCAACGGCAATATCCGCGCCTCAGCCGAGAGGATGGCGATGAATATGCCGATTCAGGGCACCGCCGCAGATATTATAAAAATTGCTATGATACGGGTATTTGACGCGCTTGAAAAAATGAATTTCAAGGCAAAGCTCATACTTCAGGTGCATGATGAACTGATAGTCGAAGCACCCGAGAGCGAGGCCGAGATAGTCGCCTCGATTCTCAAAAGAGAGATGGAAAACGCCGTGCAGATGCGCGTTAATATGCTCGCGGATGTCGGCACGGGCAAAACCTGGTATGAGGCGAAGAACTGATATGGAAACTGTAATCCGCCCGATGCTCCCCTCTGATGCAGAAAGCGTTGAAAACATTGAAAAAGAATGCTTCTCTTCGCCCTGGAAATACGAGGATATTCTCTATCACGCATCAAACGGCAATTCGCATTTTCTCGTTGCCGTCATTGATAATAAAACCGCCGGCTACATCGGAGTAATCGAAACAGCCGGCGAAGCATATATCACGAATATTGCCGTGCTGCCCTCATTCAGAAGGCGCGGCATAGCGAAAGCCCTGCTGACAGCCGCAGTTGACGGCGCAAAAAAAAGAGACTGCGAATTCATAACTCTCGAGGTTCGCGAGAGCAACAGTTCCGCGATTTCGCTCTATGAAGGTGCAGGCTTTGTGAAGGCGGGAATAAGGAAAAACTTCTATTCAAACCCTCCCGAAAACGCAGTTCTTTATACTTTACTTTTCAAGGAATAACGAAATGAAAATTCTTGCAATCGAATCCTCCTGCGATGAGACCGCCGCCGCGGTGGTTGAAGACGGCAGACGCGTGCTTTCAAATGTAATTGCTTCGCAGGTTGAGAGCCATATAATCTACGGCGGGGTTGTGCCCGAAATTGCTTCGAGAATGCACGCCGAGGCAATAAGCGGGGTAGTCAAAGCCGCTCTCGATGACGCAAAGACGGATATTTCCGATATAGAGGCAATCGGCGCCACCTATGCTCCCGGACTTATCGGCGCTCTGCTGGTCGGCACCAATTTTGCCAAAGGCCTCGCCTATTCGGCGGGCAAGCCGCTTATTCCGACGCATCATCTTCGTTCGCATATAGCGGCGAATTATATCACCTCACCCGGGCTTGAGCCGCCTTTTCTCTGCCTTGTTGTTTCAGGCGGTCACAGCCATATAGTCGCGGTAAATGATT
>CAMUZD010000178.1 GCA_947165115.1 uncultured Clostridia bacterium | reverse complement strand
ATTATAATCTGAGCGGGGCAGGCAACGGCACGCTTTCCTATACTTTCCTTGATAAGAGCTTCAATACATTGAGCGGAGGCTCTGTCAGCCTGAGCAGTTCCACAGTCAATAATAACGGCTATGTTAATATCACGGGCGGAACTTCACCCTCACTTGCAAGCACGGTTACCGGCTGTTACCTGCGCTGGGCTTTGTCATTCACCGAAAACGGTATAGCAAAAAAGGCCTATGCATATACTTATGTTTATAAGCCCTATACAATTCCCATTGCCGCCGGCGCTCTTGCCGGAGCGGGCACTTCGAGCGGCGCGAACTGGGCAGGCACGCTGACCTGGCTCTCGGGTATGCACGGCATCAATGTTGATGCGATGCCCGATTACTCATATTCAAGCAGCCTTGACAGCTATGAAGAGAATAACTATCTCAAATTCACTCAGTTTGCATCTTTTACCAGCAAATCCAACACCGCGCGTGTGGGCGGAACAAATGTAACCAGCACAACCCAGGGCGTGGCTTCATCAAGCTGGGCCGACCATGATACGACGAAGGCCGGCGACAACCGCTATGTTTCTTATGCAAACACGAGCGGAACCGAGCAGAGCTATGCCTATGTGCTTAAGGGCAGCAACACTTCTCCCTCGTCATATAATAACGGTTCTGCAGATACAAGCCAGAACTGGGGAATCAAGAATACCACATTCGCAAAATACAGAGGCAATAACAAGGATATCGTTGTAAAGGCTGTTGCCAAGTCTACCGGCGATATTTCGGTCGATATAAGCCGCTATACAAACCTTAACCAGATACCGAACCTCGCTGTAGGCCTCTCGGTTACATCCGATGAAAGCTGTAAGGACGGAACCGGCCACTGGTGGGTGGCAGACATGTCCGAAACATCATTTTCCCACAGAAGCACCTGGTATAAGACCGATGAAGACGGACTCAGGCCGACGGCCATGGAGCGCGACTATATTATTGCGGGCCAGGGCAATGACTGGCATCAGAGAAGCTATGATACAAATGAAGGCATCCGCTATGCAGGCGCGTGGAACAGAACTATTCTCAACGTCGCCGGAACAAGCCAGTATTATTACATAAAGACCTGTTACGGCAATGGCGAAAAAACCGCCGGAAGCTGGTATGATGTAAACGCCTGCGGCTATGTAGGCCTCAATGTTCACTGCTATGATAAATCCGTCCTTCGCGCTGCAGTTCAGCAGGCAATCAAAAAGATGCCTGCGCTCGGCGTCAACGGAATCAGCGGGAACAACCTTACAAGCTGCTACTTTGAAGCGGATAACAACTATAAATGGAACACTTTCCAGGCGGCATTTACAGCGGCATGCAAAGAGCTCGGCAAGGTTGACGGAGCTCCGTCGAGCGATCTGAACGTTCTCGCAAACGATCTTTATAATGCGATGAACGCGCTTCGCACCCACTATGAATTCAGCGCAAACGGCGGCTCTCTCTCGGTAGCCCAGGAGGGTTATGTCACAGTCGGCCTCAATCAGTATGCGACGGTTACCGCAAGCACAACGGCAACCCGCAATGGCTACACCTTCAAGGGATGGAGCACCAATCCGAATGCCGCTCCCTCCGAAGCCACCAATTCTTCAATCCAGGTAGGCTATAATGATACGGTCTATGCAATCTGGCAGCCGAATACATATTTCATCTCGTTCATTACAAACAGCGATGAATCGATTATTCCGAATCAGTATATCGAGGTCGGAGGGGCGATAACCGTTCCCGCCGATCCCGTAAAGACCGGTTATACCTTCACGGGTTGGAGTCCGGCAATTCCTTCGGTAATGCCGCCGAATAATGTTTCGGTAACGGCTCAGTGGCAGGTAAATCAGTATACGATAAGCTTTGATTCCGCAGGCGGCTCCGCTGTTTCATCCATCATCCAGGATTTCGGTTCGGCAATAAACGCGCCCGCAAGCCCCACCAAGACCGGCTATACATTCGCAGGCTGGAACCCGTCTCTGCCCTCGACAATGCCGGCTTATAACGCCACGCATACGGCGCTGTGGAATGTAAATATTCATTCAATCACTTATGATACGGCAGGCGGCTCGGCTGTTGCTACGGGCTATTATGCCTATGATTCGACCTTCCCCGAGCCCGTCCCGACAAAGACCGGCTATAACTTCACTGGCTGGACTTATAAGGACGCTTCCGATAATCCCTATACCGGGACAACCATGCCCGATTTCGATCTCTATGCTGTTGCAAACTGGAGTATTGCAAGCTACACAATCACTTACAACAGCATGGGCGGAACCGAGATAAGTCCGAGAACATTCAATTATGATGCAACAATCACCCTGCCTGCAAATCCGACAAAGACAGGTTATGATTTCAGCGGCTGGGTATATACCGACGCTTCAGACAACGTCTATACGGGCACAAAGATGCCTGCCTATAACCTCACGGCAACGGCGCAGTGGACGGCGCACGTGCATACAATCACTCTCGTTGACAGCCTTGATAACAGCGTAATCGGCACAATAACCCAGGATTACGGCACGGCAATCGCAGCTCCGGCCGCTCCGGTCAGGGAGGGCAAGTGTTTCACCTACTGGTCACCCTCGGTTCCGTCAACGATGCCCGATGAGGATATGCTAGTTACCGCAAACTGGAGCACCGAATCTTATAACCTCATATTCAATGAGCCCGGTTACACTCCGTCAAGCCAGAGCGTAACCTACGGCACCGCCTATCCCGCATTTGCTAACCCCGTCAAAGAAGGACATACCTTCGGCGGATGGTTCACCGATTCTGCCTGCACAGCGGGCCATGAAATAAGCTTCAGCGGAAATGTTCCCGATCTCGGCAATAATAATCAGAATATAAACATCTACGCGAAGTGGACCGTAAATCAATATACTATCACGTTCAATACAGACGGCGGCACCGTGATAGCGCCGATTACTCGGAATTACGGCACGGCAATTATCATTCCCGCCGATCCCGAAAAAGAGGGTTGCGACTTCCTCGGTTGGGACAGGGCGATTCCCGCTACAATGCCGGCTGAGAATATCACGATTACGGCTCTTTGGGATCCGCTCCCGTTCACAATCTACTATTTCTCAAACGACAGCATCGTTCAGATGGATCAGTATCTCTACGGCGATACGATTATCCCGATAGCCGATCCCGAGGAGGAGGGCTATACCTTCGCGGGCTGGAATTATATAAACTACGATACCAATGTTCTGATTTCACAGCCTCTCACCATGCCCGCTTACGATGTCCTTGCCGAGGCGCAGTGGAATGTGAATTATTACACAATCACATTTGATACTGCCGGCGGCTCGTCAATCGATCCGATTTATCAGGCTTATGATACGCCGATCACACGTCCTGCGAATCCGACCAGAGAGGGCTATACCTTCGCAGGTTGGGATACTCAGATTCCGTCATATATGCCGGCCGAGAATATGACAATCACCGCAAGCTGGAATATCAATCAATATACAATCTCGTTCAATACTGCAGGCGGCAGTTCAATAGCTCCGATTACGCAGAATTACGGAACTGCTGTCATAACGCCCGCAAACCCGACCAGAGAAGGTTATACCTTCACGAGCTGGAGCAGAGCGATTCCTTCAACCATGCCTGCCGAGAATATAACTATCACCGCGCAGTGGAGCATAAATCAGTATACTATTACATTTGACACCGCCGGCGGCAATGCGATTGATCCCATAACTGCAGATTACGGCGCGGCCGTTGCAGCTCCTGCAGACCCGACCAGAGAGGGCTATACCTTCACGGGCTGGAGCAGAGCAATTCCTTCAACAATGCCGGCTGAGAATATAACCATCACCGCTCAGTGGCAGATTAATCAGTATACGATTTCATTCAGCACTGCTGACGGCACTGCAATTGACCCGATTACCCAGGATTACGGCACGGCAGTTACTCCTCCCGCAAATCCGACCAGGACGGGCTATGAGTTCGCAGGCTGGGATATCGAAATACCCGCAACCATGCCGGCTCATAACCTTACAATTACGGCTCTGTGGACGGTTCTGCCCTTCACGATTACCTTTGACACAGCGGGCGGCAGTTCTATAGATCCGATCACGCAGAATTACGGCACGGCAATTGCTCCTCCCGCAAACCCGACCAGAGAGGGCTACACTTTCACGGGCTGGGATACCCCGATTCCCGCAGTTATGCCGGCTCAGAATATGACAATCACCGCGCAATGGCAGATAAATCAGTATACGATTTTCTTCAATACTGCTGGCGGCAGCCCGATAGATTCGATAACTCAGAATTACGGCACGGCAGTCACGCCTCCCGCGAATCCCGTCAGAGAGGGCTATACCTTCACGGGCTGGGATGCCGAGATTCCCGCGGCAATGCCCGCTCAGAATATGACGCTTACCGCGCAGTGGAGCATAAATCAGTATACTATTACATTCGTGACTCCCGAT
>CAMUZD010000177.1 GCA_947165115.1 uncultured Clostridia bacterium | reverse complement strand
GGGGATGATTCTTCTCGGCTCGCTTCTGCTGATGCTCCCGATATCCTCGAGAAGCGGAGTTGTAACGCCTTTCAGGGATACGATATTCACGGCGACCTCGGCTGTCTGCGTGACGGGGCTTGTTGTCAGGGACACGGCGACCTGGTGGTCTCCCTTCGGGCAGGCTGTCATTCTTACTCTTATTCAGATCGGCGGCCTCGGCATTGTGACTGTCGCCGCTTCGTTCGCTCTCATCGCGGGCAGAAAGATTTCGCTGCTTGAGCGCAATACAATGCAGAACGCCCTCTCGGCTTCAAGCGTCGGAGGCATAGTCAGGATGACGCGATTCATCGTCAGGGCCTCTCTCATCGTCGAAGGTCTCGGAGCGCTTCTGCTAATGACGGTGTTTGTCCCGAAATTCGGAGCCAAAGGCATATGGATGTCTGCGTTCCATTCCGTCTCCGCCTTCTGCAATGCGGGATTTGACATAATGGGCTCGGAAACGGGCGAATACTCTTCGCTGACTTCCTTCGCCGCAAATCCGCTTGTTGTAATTGTGATTTGTCTTCTGATTCTGACGGGCGGCATCGGATTTCTGACCTGGGATGATATGGTCAATCATAAATTCCGCATCAAAAGATACAGAATGCAGAGCAAGGTCGTGCTCAGCGTCTCGGCCGCTCTGATACTGATACCCGCAGTGCTGTTTTTCTTCTTCGATTTTGGAAATCTGCCGGCGGGCGAGAGAATTCTCAAGGCGCTTTTTCAGGCGGTAACGCCCAGGACGGCGGGCTTCAACACAGCCGACCTGACTCTTATGAACGGCGCGGGCAGAATGATGATAATTATTCTCATGGTTGTCGGCGGCTCTTCCGGCTCGACTGCCGGCGGTATGAAAACAAATACTCTCGGCGTGCTTATCGCAAACGCGTGGTCGATAATCAGAAACAAGAAGAGCACCCACATATTCGGCAGACGGATTGAGGACTCGGTCGTCAGGAACGCGGCTCTGCTGCTCGGTTATTATCTGACGCTCTCGATTGTCGGCACTCTGCTCATCAGCACTTTTGAAGGGCTCCCGGTCGATACCTGTCTTTTTGAAACGGTATCGGCGCTCGCGACGGTTGGCCTGAGTCTCGGAATTACGCCCGGACTCGGTATCGCGTCGAGAATCGTCCTGATTATTCTTATGTTTATCGGCAGGGTAGGCGGTCTGACCGTTATTTCCGCGACCGTCTCGCGCAGGAAGCCCAATGTATCGGAACTGCCGGTTGAAAAAATTACAGTAGGTTAAGGAGATTATATAATGAAATCTGTTTTGCTCATAGGTCTCGGAGTTTTCGGAACTCAGGTGGCGGAGGAACTCAACAAGCTCGGTCACGAAGTAATGGCTGTTGACAAGGATGAAAACAGGGTAAATGACGCGATGCCGCTCGTTACCGACGCTCAGATAGGCGACAGCACCAGCGTCGCATTCCTCAAAGAGCTCGGCGTGAACAACTATGATCTTTGCATAGTCGCTATCGGCAATGATTTCCAGTCCTCGCTCGAAACGGCAAGCAATCTCAGCGAGCTCGGAGCGAAATTCATCGTCGCGAGGGCCGACAGAGAGGTGCAGGCGAAGTTCCTGCTCAGAAACGGCGCAGACAGAGTGGTAAATCCCGAGAAGCAGGTCGCCAAATGGACCGCGGTGCGCTATACCTCCGATCATATTCTCGATTATATTCCGCTCGATGACGACCACGCGATTTACGAGGTCGATATTCCTTCGGACTGGGTCGGCAAGACCGTCGGCGGAATCGATATCCGCAAAAAATACAATATTAATATTATGGGAATAAAGCATGAAGGGAAGACCAATCTCACCGTCACTCCCGATACCGTTCTCGCTCAGGGCAGCACCATGCTCGTTCTCGGCGAATACAAGGACCTTCACAGGTGTTTCAGAATATAAGTAATCTTTATGGATAAAAAGCAGAAAGTCAATGAAGCGAAAAAATGGTTTCTCAAGGGACTGCGCGACGGTATTCCGATTGCGGCGGGCTATTTCGCCGTATCATTCGCGCTCGGTATCACCGCGAGAAATGCGGGGCTGACCTGGTATCAGGCGACTCTCGCGAGCTTACTCTGCAACGCCTCGGCGGGCGAATACGCAGGCTTTGAGGTAATCGCTTCAAAGGGCTCATATATAACAATGGCGCTTATCACGGCGATTATCAGCGCGCGTTATATGCTCATGTCGATAACCCTTTCGCAGAAGCTTTCACCCGATGTTAATACTCCGCAGAGACTCTTTGTCGGTTTCTGGGTCACGGACGAGATTTTCGGCGCGTCTTCGACAGTGCCCGGAAAGCTCAATCCGCATTATAATTACGGCCTGGCAATCTGCTCGCTCTCCTTCTGGGCGCTCGGCACCTGCCTCGGAGTCGTGGTCGGCAATATCCTGCCCGCCGTGCTTGTAACGGCTCTCGGCGTGCTGCTCTACGGAATGTTCCTCGCTATCATTATGCCGGAGGGCAGAAAGAACAAGAAGGTTCTCATCCTGATTTTTGTTTCAATGGCGATGAGCTTCGCTTTTTCGCGCCTGCCTTATATTTCAAAGCTCGGCGAGGGCACGAGGATTATAATTCTCACTCTGCTGATAGCCGGCGGAGCCGCGTTTCTTATGCCCGTGCGCGATGAGAATTCTCCGGAAAAGGAGGATTCCGACGCATGAGACACAATGTGTATATCTATATCCTGATAATGTGCGGGGTCTCGTTTCTTCTCCGCGCTCTGCCGCTGACTCTTATCAGAAAAGAAATAAAGAACAAGTATTTCCGCTCATTTCTCTATTATGTTCCCTATGTCACGCTCGCCGTGATGACTTTCCCCGCGATTACGGATGCCGTCTCAAATCCTCTCGGAGGAATCGCGGCGCTTGTAATCGGTATGGCTGCGGCGTACTTCGGTGCGGGCCTTTTCCCGACCGCGATTATCTGCAGCGCGATAGTTTTCTGCGTCGAATATTTCGTTAAATAGTTCATAAATGAAGAGGTGTGAAAAATGAAAAGAGCATTAAGTATTTTATTCGCGTTTTTAACCGCAATCTCCTGTTTTACCTGCGTATTTGCGGCAGGCTCGGATTCCACGACTCTTGAGGTTAAATACTGTCAGACCGAGGCAAGGTCGATGTTAGCGGATATCAACGCTTTCCGCACGGGCAGCGACACTTGGTATTGGAATGCAGATAATAAGACAAAGAAAATTTGCTCCGGTCTTTCGCCGCTTGTTTATGACTACGATCTCGAAAAAGCCGCAATGCAGCGCGCCGCCGAGATAATAGTCAGCTTCTCGCATGAGAGACCGAACGGCACCGAATTCCATACCGCATATACCGGCAATGTCAGAGCGGAAAACTTAGCTGCAGGTCAGACCTCGGCGCTTGAGGTTATGAATGACTGGATAGAGGCGGACCAGTATTATGAAGGCCAGGGCCACAGACGTAATCTGCTTAATTCCGATATAACAGCAGTCGGTATCGCCTGCGTTGAGTATAACGGAAGAAAATACTGGGTTCAGGAATTCAGAAGCCCCGCCGGAAGCACGGTTGAAACTCCCGCCAATGACGGCGTGACTACAGTTACTGTTGACACTTCAAAACCGGCTTCGGACTGGTTATCCATCCTTATCAGTTTCTTCAGAACGATAATCAATTTCTTTATGTCGCTCGCGAGCATACTTAAATAAGCATCGACTCTGTTGCTGTAAGAGGTATATTCTATGAAAACAATAAGAAAGATAATTGCGCTGATTGCGGCCGCGCTCACATTGTTCTCAGTCTGCTCCGCGGTAGCTTCTGCCGACTGGTATGACGAGGTCTCGGGCGGCAGTTATTCCGCTATAGTCGGCGAGCCTTATGTCGCCGAAACATTCTGCGGAGTTGAAGCGCGCTACAGCCTGACCACCGCGCAGTATCAGTGCAATGAACTCATAATGCGGTTTTACCGCGAGGCATACGGCCTCGAAGTCATGGCCTATATGAATATCGGCCTTGTTATGCTGACCGAGGGCTATGAATTCAAAACTCCGTCAACCCCGAAAAAAGGAGATATAATCTATTCGCCCGCGAAATTCCGCCAGAATAAAAGCGATCACTGGGCGATAGTCAAGGATTATTCAAACGGAAAAATCACGCTTTTTGAGCAGAATGTAGTTTGGAACGGCAAGGCGGGGACGGGCAGAAAGCTCAATTTCCCATCGGATTATTACTATATCTATACTCCCGTTGCCAAGGCCGGTTACCCCGAGCCGTCTCTTAACGGCGCTCAGCCCAAGGAGCATTCGCTGACTCTTTCGAAGAAGGAAATCACCGCGACTGCCGGAACAAAGGAATATGTTGATTACACCATCGGCAACGCGCAGGGCGGGACCTACGATATATCCTGGAAGATTTCAGATGAATCAGTTGTCTCGGCAGATATCGAAAACGGCAGGATTGGCGAGGATTCGGGATTG
>CAMUZD010000176.1 GCA_947165115.1 uncultured Clostridia bacterium | reverse complement strand
ACATCGCCGATAGTTCCGATTGCAATATATTCGCCGTATTCCTCAAGAATCTCGTCTTCGGCATCCGCGTCAATCGCGCAGGCGAGTTTGAAAGCCACGCCGACTCCCGCCATCTCCTTGAACGGGCAGGTGCAGTCGGGCCTCTGAGGATCCGCCACAGCCTCGCAGGCGGGCAGTTCATCGCCGACCTTGTGATGGTCAGTAACTACAACCTGCATTCCGCGCTCATAGGCATATTTTATTTCTTCAATCGCCGTCGCGCCTGTATCGACCGTAACTATCAGTCGGACTCCTCTTTCACAGAGGATGTCTATCGCCTCTTTGTTGAGGCCGTAGCCTTCGCTGATTCTGTCGGGAATATATCTCGTTACATTTGCTCCTCTGCTCTCAAGGAAAGAATAGAGCAGAGCCGTGGCTGTAACGCCGTCGGCATCATAGTCGCCGTAAACGCAGATCATTTCAAATTCATCAAGCGCTTTGTTAATTCTTGCCGCCGCTTTATCCATATCTTTTATTGACAGGGGATCCAACATCGGAGAAGCGTCTTCGGTAAAGAAATCCTCAATCTTTTCAATGCTGTCAAGCCCCCGCGATGTAACAATCAGAGCGGCGAGCGGATCGATATTCAATTCTTCGCAGGCGACGGAGGCAAGCTCTTTATCGCCCTTTGAAACCACCCATTTTTTCCTTCGCATACACAACATATCCTTTCATAACCGCTTTATTATACCATATGTAGTAGTTAATATCAAGATGTAATCAAATATTTATTATAAGTATTTTTTAATTGACAAATAAAGGAGCGGGTGATATAATTTTATCAATATCTGCTATGACGAAAACAAGTAGGTTAAGCTCTTTCACTCAGAGAAACGCCGGGCGGTGCGAGGCGCCGTGAAACACTTATCCGAATACCTTTCCGAGCAGCATTCCGAACACGATGTAAGACGAAAAGTAGGCAATGCCGGGAGCGCCCGTTACAGCGCCGGGAATACGCATTCCCCTAAGGCCGCATTACGCGGTAAATTGAGGTGGTACCACGGGTTTTACTCGTCCTCAGAGCATAATCGCTCCGGGGGCGATTTTATTATCCCGGAGCCAGGGAGGAAAAGAAATGTTAATTACCGAATTCCTTGAGAGAAACGCAAGACTTTACAAAAACGAAATTGCGCTCACGGAAATCAATCCGTCCGACGAAAGAGACAGAGCGACCACTTGGCGCGAGGCGTCTCTGATTGAGCTCGCCCGCCCGAACACTCCTTACAAGAGGGAGATGACCTGGTCCGAATTTGATACGAGAGCAAACAGATTCGCAAATCTCCTGCTCAGCCGCGGAACGAAGAGAGGCGCAAAAGTCGGCATACTGCTGATGAACTGCCTCGAGTGGCTGCCGATTTATTTCGGAATTCTCAAAGCAGGATGTATCTGCGTTCCCCTTAATTTCCGCTATTCCGCGGATGAAATCAAATACTGCGTTGAGCTCGCGGATGTTGAGATTCTTATCTTCGGGCAGGAATTCATTTCAAGAATCGACGAGATTCATAATGATATGCCCGCAGTGCATACCCTCTTTTATGTCGGCCCCGACGGCCCGGACTATTCCGAGGACTGCTGGGAGAGAATGAGCTACTGCTCATCAATCGCTCCCCCGATTGCAATTGACGAATTCGATCATGCGGCGATTTATTTCTCCTCGGGAACAACCGGTTTCCCGAAGGCGATTCTCCATAATCACAAAGGACTTGTCTGCTCGGCAATGACAGAGCAGAATCACCACGGTCAGACTCACGATGATGTATTTCTCTGCATTCCCCCGCTCTATCACACAGGTGCTAAAATGCACTGGTTCGGCTCGCTCTATTCGGGCAGCAAGGCGGTGCTTCTCAGAGGAGTAAAGCCCGAGTGGATTCTCAGGGCGGTCACGGAAGAGAAATGCACGATAGTCTGGCTGCTCGTTCCCTGGGCTCAGGATATTCTTGACGCAATCGAGAGCGGAAGAGTGGATTTAAGCCATTATCTGCTCGACCAGTGGCGTCTGATGCATATAGGCGCTCAGCCTGTTCCCCCGAGCCTTATCAAGCGCTGGCTCAAATATTTCCCGAATCACGATTATGATACGAACTACGGTCTCAGCGAATCTCTCGGCCCCGGCTGCGTCCACCTCGGAGTAGGCAATCTCGATAAGGTCGGAGCAATAGGCAGAGCCGGTTATCTCTGGGAGACAAAGGTTATAGGCGAAAACGGCGAGCTGGTCAAAGCGGGCGAAGTCGGCGAACTTGCTGTCAAAGGACCCGGCGTAATGCTCTGCTACTATAAAAATCCCGAGGCAACGGATGAAATTCTCAAGGACGGCTGGCTCTTTACGGGTGACATGGCCGAGGTTGACGAAGACGGATTTATCACTCTCGTTGACCGCAAAAAGGATGTTATCATTTCGGGCGGAGAGAATCTCTATCCCGTTCAGATTGAGGATTTCCTTCGCAAGAACGATAAAATCAAGGATGTGGCGGTAATCGGTCTGCCCGACAAAAGACTCGGCGAAATTGCGGCGGCAATAATCGAACTCAAGGAAGGCGTTGAATGCACCGAAGAGGAAATCAACGAATTCTGCACCGAAATGCCTAGATACAAGAGACCGCGCAAGATTATTTTTGCCGATGTTCCGCGCAATCCGACAGGCAAGATAGAAAAGCCCGTTCTGCGTCAGAGATACTGCCACGGCAGACTTGTTGAAGAACAAATCAAAGCTTAAGGAGAAACATAAATGAAACAGCTTATGCTCGGCAACGAAGCGTTTGCAAGAGGCCTCTATGAAGCAGGCTGCGGCTTCGTTTCATCCTATCCCGGCACTCCGAGCACAGAAATCACGGAGTGCGCAGCAAAATATAAAGAAATCTACGCCGAATGGGCTCCCAATGAGAAGGTCGCAATGGAGAGCGCTCTGGGAGCATCCCTCGCGGGCAAGCGCAGCTTCTGCGGAATGAAGCATGTCGGCCTCAATGTTGCCGCCGACCCGCTCTTTACCATTTCATATACGGGTGTCAATGCAGGAATGATTATAGCCGTTGCGGATGACGCAGGCATGCATTCCTCACAGAACGAGCAGGATTCCCGCCATTACGCGATAGCTTCTAAGCTCCCGATGCTCGAGCCCGCAGATTCGGCGGAAGCGCTTGAATTTGCGAAGATTGCTTATGAATTATCGGAGAAACACGATTGCCCGGTAATCATGAAAATGTGCACCAGAATCGCGCATTCGCAGAGCCCGGTCGAGGTGAGCGACAGAGTCGAAGCTCCCGCAAGGCCCTATGAAAAGAATCCTCAGAAATATATAATGATGCCCGGCTACGCAAAGCTGAAGCATCCCGTAGTTGAAGTAAGGACTGTCGCTCTCGCAGATTATGCCGAGACCACTCCGCTCAACAGAATTGAGGACGGAACGGATAAATCCATCGGCATCATCACCTCCTCGACCTCCTATCAGTATGTCAAAGAGGTCTGCGGCGACAAATATCCGGTTCTTAAAATCGGCATGATAAATCCCCTTCCCGCAAAGAAAATCAAGGATTTTGCGGCATCGGTCGGCAAAGTAATCATAGTTGAAGAGCTCGATGACATCATTGAAAACTTCTGCAAAAAGATCGGCGTTGCCTGCAAAGGCAAGGAGATCTTCGGCTGCATAGGCGAGCTGAGCCAGAACATCGTAGCGGAGAAACTCGGCTTTGAAACCGGCAAATCCGAAAAACTTGATGAGGCTATCCCCGCAAGGCCTCCGGTCATGTGCGCGGGCTGCCCCCACAGAGGTCTTTACTACATTCTCAAGAAAAATAAGGTTACTGTCATCGGCGATATCGGATGCTACACTCTCGGCGCGGTCGCTCCGCTGAACGCGGTTGACAGCGTTGTCTGCATGGGCGCATCGGTCAGCGGTCTTCACGGTTTCAACAAAGCAAATCCTGAAAACGAGGGAAAATCCGTTGCCGTCATAGGCGATTCGACGTTTATGCATTCGGGTATTACCGGCCTTGTTAATATCGCATACAATGAATCAAATTCAACCGTCATCATTCTTGATAACTCAATCACCGGTATGACAGGCCATCAGCAGAACCCGACCACAGGCTTCAATCTCAAGGGCGACCCCTGCACTAAGATTGACCTTGAATCGCTCTGCAAAGCGGTCGGCATTAAGAGAGTCAGAGTTGTTGACCCTTATAATCTCGCGGAATGCGACACAGTTCTTAAGGAAGAATTGGCGGCAACCGAGCCTTCTGTAATTATTTCAAGAAGGCCCTGCGCACTTCTCAAATATGTAAAACACAACGGACCGATTGCGGTAAATGCTGAAAAATGCATAGGCTGTAAATCCTGCATGAGAATCGGCTGCCCCGCTATCAGCATAAAAGACGGAAAAGCTGTTATCGATGCTACTCTCTGCACGGGATGCGGAGTCTGCAAACAGCTCTGCCCCAAAGATGCGATAGG
>CAMUZD010000175.1 GCA_947165115.1 uncultured Clostridia bacterium | reverse complement strand
TTGGATCGATAAGTCTTAACGCCCAGAAATCACTTGCCATGGCGGCGAAGGAACTCGGGACTCTATTCAATGTCGGTGAAGGCGGCCTTCATCCCGATTTGCAGCCTTTTACAGACAGGGCAATAGTTCAGGTCGCTTCGGGCCGTTTCGGTGTTCACAGCGATTATCTTAATAATTCCTGGTTTGTTGAAATCAAAATCGGTCAGGGGGCAAAACCCGGAATCGGCGGCCATCTGCCCGGCGAAAAAGTCAGCGTAGAAGTTTCAAACGCCAGAATGATTCCCGAGGGAAGCGATGCCATTTCGCCGGCGCCACATCACGATATTTATTCGATAGAAGACCTGCGTCAGCTTATCTGGGCCATTAAGCAGGCGACCGGCAACAGTAAACCTGTATCCGTCAAAATCGCAGCGGTTCATAATGTTGCCGCTATAGTTTCGGGCTGCGCGAGAGCAGGCGCCGATATTGTCGCGATTGACGGCTTCAGAGGCGGCACGGGTGCCGCTCCCACAAGGATCAGGGATAATGTAGGAATTCCGATTGAGCTTGCACTTGCTTCGGCGGATCAGCGGCTCCGCGATGAAGGTATACGTTCTCGTATTTCGCTGGTTGCCGCAGGTTCTTTCAGATGCTCGGCCGATATAGTTAAAGCAATCGCTCTAGGCGCTGACGCCTGCTACTGCGCTTCCGCTCCGCTGATTGCCATGGGATGCCATATGTGCCAGACCTGCAACACCGGCAAATGCAACTGGGGAATTGCCACTCAGCGTCCGGAGCTTACCAAGAGGCTCAATCCGGATATTATGTATAAACGTGTCGTGAATCTTATAAACGCGTGGAATCACGAAATCAAGGAGATAATGGGCGGAATGGGAATAAACTCCGTCGATTCTCTCAGAGGCAACCGCCTTATGCTCAGAGGAATAGGCTTGAGCGAAAAAGAACTTGAAATCCTCGGCATCAGGCATGCGGGCGAATAGGAGGCGGAGAAATGAAAAGAATATATGCAATTGAAGAGCTCTGCCTCAACTGCCGTCTCTGTGAGGTTTATTGCAAGACGGCGCATTCGCAGTCAAAGGATATAATCAAAGCAAATAAATTCGAAACTCCCGCGCCTGTTTCAAGAGTTACTGTTTACGGCGATAATTTCCTTTCTGCCGCTCTCAACTGCCGCCACTGCGATGATCCCAGATGCGTAAAAGCATGTATTACGGGCGCTATGACAAAAGATAAGAAAACGGGCATTGTATATGTAAATGAAGAGAAGTGTATCGGCTGTATGACCTGCCTTGCTGTCTGCCCTTACGGCTGCATAAAGGTCGGAAAACCGGCAGTAAAATGCGATTTATGCAGGAACGAGGAAGAACCCGCATGCGTCAAGAACTGCCCGAATCACGCTCTTATCTATACCGATCTGGGAGGCGAAGACAAATGAAATACATTATAATCGGAGCCTCCGCCGCGGGCCTTGCCTGCGCCGAGCAGATAAGAAAAGAAGATAAAGACGGCGAAATCACCGTCTTCACAAAAGAGAATTATCTCCCTTACAGCAGACCATCAATAAGCTATTATCTGAAGGGCGTTGTTAAAGAGAGCTCGATGTATCTGAGAAAAAGTTCTTATTATGACGCCGCATGTATAAAAATCATAACCGGAGCAGAGATTAAATCAATCGACAGAAAAGCGAAAACGATAAAAGCAGGCAGGAAGAGTTATTCCTATGACAAACTCTGCTTATGCACCGGCTCGAAGCCTTTTGTTCCGCCGATGAAAAACGTCTCCGGCAAAATCAACGCCCTCACTTTTCTTGATTTGGAATCGACCAAGCAGATAAAAGCCACGGCAGATAAGAATACAAGAGCTGTTGTTATCGGTGCCGGCCTTATCGGAATGAAGGCTGCGGAGGGCCTCTCCAAAGTCTGCAGAAGCGTTGATGTTGTTGAACTCGCTCCGAGAGTTCTGCCTTCAATTCTTGATGAAAAATCGGCGAAATCCGTCAAAAAGTATCTTGAGGAGCAGGGACATATCAGATTTCATCTGGAGCAGACCGTCACCGAAGCCAAAAGCAAAGGAAACAGGATTACTTCGGTGATTCTCAAAAGCGGAAAAGATCTTCCCTGCGATCTGCTGATACTTGCTGTCGGCGTCAGGCCGGAAACTGAACTTGCCGAAAAAGCCGGAATTGAAGTCAACAGAGGAATAATCACTGACCCCGCAACAATGCAGACGAGCGATAAGAATATTTATGCCGCAGGAGACTGCGCAGTTTCCGTAGATATGCTCGACGGCAGCAAAAGAGTAATCGCTCTGTGGCCCAATGCAGTCAATCAGGGAACTGTCGCCGGCTCTCGGATGGCTGGCGGCGGGCTTACAATCAAGGGCAGTTACTCAGTAAATGCAATCGATTTCTACGGTCTTAGAATCTGCACCTGCGGTCTTATCAACGCGGTGGGCGGCAAATACTCAGATAAAATCATCCGCAGCGGCGATTCATACAAACGCCTGATATTCGAAAGCGGCAGACTTGTCGGCTATGTGCTTATCAATTCAAGCGACAATGCCGGAATTTATACAAGCCTGATTGAATCAAAAGAAGAATTATCTACGCTTACCGGTGATATATGCGAAACCCCGGATCCGTTCATATTCCCGAAAGATGAAAGAAATACAAGGATGAAAGGAGAGCTTGATTTATGAGCATTACTGCAGGAATCAGAGGATATGCCGAAGTTAATGACGAGATTAAAGCAGAGCTCCTTTCAAAGGATAAAGTTAGCGTTACCGATGTGAACGGTCAGCGTTATCTCGGCTGCGCTCTCGGGAGCGGAAAATCACTTGAAATTCACGGCACGGCAGGCAACGACCTCGCCTTCTGCCTTAACGGCGGCAGGATTATTCTACACGGCCACGGTCAGGACGCTGTAGGCAATACTATGGGCGGCGGCGAAATCATCATCCACGGCCATGCCGGCGACGCGCTCGGTTACGGCATGCGCGACGGCCAGATTTATGTTCGTGATAATGTCTCCTGCCGCGGCGGAATTCATATGAAGGAATTCCGCTCTATGAAACCGGTGCTCGTTATCGGCCGCAATGCCGGCTCGTTTCTCGGCGAATATATGGCGGGCGGAACGATAGTCCTGCTCGGGCTTAATCTTAAACGCGGAGAAAAGCTTTTCGGCACACACTGCGCCTCGGGTATGCACGGCGGCAAGATCTTTGTTCGAGGCTCGTTCCCGAAAGAGAATCTTTCCCCAAATATAAAAGCGGTCTCCCTTGATAATGAAGACAAAAAAGAGCTTGATGAATATATTAAAAAGTATTGCAGATATTTTGATGCCGATTACGATGAAATAATGAAAAAGCAGTTTGTAAAGCTCATTCCAGAAACCTCTAGACCTTACGCGAATCTTTACACTGCCAATTAGGAGTAATATGTTCAATTCGTTACATGAAGAATGCGGAGTTTTCGGGATATTCGACAATAGAATCTCCGATGTTTCAAGCCTCGTATATCTCGGACTTCACGCTCTGCAGCACAGAGGTCAGGAATCCTGCGGAATAGCTGTCAACAATGACGGCGTATTCTCGCATTATAAAGGCGACGGCCTTGCATCCGAAGTGTTTTCCAGAGAAAAGCTTCAACGCCTCGGTCAGGGAAATATGGCTCTCGGTCACGTCCGCTATTCAACGACCGGCGGTAAGGATATAAACAATATCCAGCCTCTTGTAATAAGACATATCAAGGGAAACCTTGCTCTCGCACATAACGGAAATCTGACGAATTCGGAAGATATTCGCAGGGAAATTGAGCTGTCGGGCGGCATCTTTTATGGCACTTCCGATACCGAGGCTATTGCATATTCCCTCGTTGAAAACCGCCTTACTTCATCGAGCACTCTTGAAGCCATCGAAAAGACAATGCACACAATCAAAGGCGCCTACTCCTGTGTCCTTATGACTGCAACAACAATGATTGCCTTCCGCGATCCGAACGGCTTCAGGCCTCTCTGTATTGGAAGAACCGAATCCGGGGCATACTGCGTAGCGAGCGAATCTTGTGCTCTTGATGCGGTCGGAGCTGAGCTTATCCGCGATGTGAGGCCGGGTGAAATAGTAGCTTTTTCAAAAGACGGAATGGAATCCGTTTCCACTCACTGCCCCGCAAAAGAAAAGACAAGCATGTGTATTTTTGAATTCATTTACTTTGCTCGTCCCGATTCAATACTTGACGGTGTTTCAGTCAATCATGCCAGAATGAATGCAGGAGCTTTTCTCGCGCGCGAACATCCAGTTGATGCGGATATAGTTATCGGTGTTCCCGATTCGGGTCTTGACGCCGCTCTCGGCTATTCCAAAGAGAGCGGAATTCCATACGGAGTCGGTTTCATTAAGAATAAATATACTGGCAGAAGCTTTATTCAGCCATCTCAGCAGATGAGAGAAAACACCGTAAAGCTTAAACTTAACGCCATCAAGGAGAATGTAAAGGGCAAGAGGGTTA
>CAMUZD010000174.1 GCA_947165115.1 uncultured Clostridia bacterium | reverse complement strand
GGTCGATGATGCCCTCGCTCACGAGCAGGGCGGACAGGCGCGATAAGATAGTCGCCCTCGCGAATCTCTTCAGCGGACTCGGAAATCTCGCGGCGGTCGGGCTTGTTCCGATGCTGACCGCGGGCAAAAACGCCATCGGCGGCAACTCAATCACTGCTTATATGATTGTTTCAATCTTCGTTGTGGGTATGTTCATCCTCTGCCAGACCTTCTGCTGTGTCGGGGTAAAGGAGGACCGCTCAATCAAGGCGGAGAAGGAGGAGAAGCACGGGCTTAAAGAGATGTTTTCCGTTATCATTCACAACGATCAGCTTCTCTGGGCGACTCTCATCACTCTGCTCTCAAATCTCAGCGGCGCCATGCTCACGGCGTTCGCCGCATATTATATCTATCTCAAATTCGGCTATAACGGTACCTATGTCACAATGTTCACGGCATTCTACGCGGGCGCGGCGGGAATTCTGCTGATGGTCTTCCCGGTCCTCTGCCGCAAATTCAGGAGGAAGAAGGCACTCGCCCTCTCACTCGCGGTCGCCTGCATCGGCTACGCGGGCTTCATAATCGGCGGAACCGTAATCCCAGATTCAATCCGCCTGTGGTTTCTCTGCGGAGCGGCGCTTGTAACCGGCTTCGGCCAGAACTGGTTCTCGATGGTCGTCATGGTTATCTTCACGAACACGATTGAATACAACGAATACAAGACCGGCTCGAGAGACGAGGCGCTGATTTTCTCGCTCAGGCCCTTTATGTCAAAGATGTCATCCGCCCTTCAGCAGCTCATCGTCACGGTGGTTTATCTAATAATCGGTATGACAGGAATCACGAATCAGATTTCGGGCTATGAGCAGCAGGCGAATCTCAAGGAAATCACCGAGGATGTAAAGCTCGCAGGTATTCAGAAGGTGCTTGACGGCGCGCCCTCGGATATGTCGCTCAAGCTCGCGCTCTGCATGGCGGTTATCCCGATTATCCTGCTCGTCATCGCGTTCATAATCTCACGCAAGAAGAATAAGATTGACGAGGATGAATATGACAGAATGCTCGCCGTCATAGAGGAGCGCAAAGCGCAGAGCGGCGAAGCTGCAGCCGAAACAGATTAAAAAAACCCCCTGTCATTCTGAGGCGAAGCCGAAGAATCGCAGGTTTAAGAGCTTTTCCGGCAATGTGCCGCTGATGAGATCCTTCGCTGCGCTCAGGATGACAAAGCACTCAGGATAACAGCCGCAGGTAACGGCGTCCCCGTCGTTCCGGCCGTGCCGCAGACGCGGAAATCAAAACAACTCAAAATGCAATCCCGCAGGAATCATCCTGCGGGAAATTTTTATACCTGCGGCGTAAACAGCGCCTTTATCTTTTCAAAAATCTCTCTGAAAAACTCCGCTATTCTTTCAAAGAATGTCAGTCTTATCGTTATTATTCCGTTGTCGGGGCGGATGCCTCCGCCGAGGCGGTCATTGATAAGAAACTGCGGATATTCCTCATAAGTATTCACATCCGCCTGCCCTTCGGAATAGTGCAGCGTCTTTGCCATCTTATCGAGATACGGGCTTTTCATCGAGTGGTGGCAGTTTTTGAAATACCAGGTCTGATCTTTGAAAAGCGCTGTTTCACCATTTACCTTGCCGTCGGGCGAGACATATCCGCCCTCATCGAATCTGTCAAATGAACCGGGGTCATAAAATGACGCGCCGAATGACGAATCCTTTGACATCAGCACTCCGTCGCTCATCGTCGCCCAGTCCGCTGTGACGGGAATGCCCGTGTAGCCGTAGAAGCAGAATACATAGACGGAGCAGCTTTCATTGACCGCGAGCAGGTTTTCCTCTCTGGAGGCTCTGAAATTCTCGGTGAAATAATCGACCTTTTCGAGGAAGCCCTCATATTCGTCTTTTTTATCCGCGAGCAGATTGCCGAAGATATATTCCTTGCCCTCCTCCACATCGGCGTCGGGCACCATAGCCCAGATATTAAGCCAGTTGCCGAAAATCGGGAGCACCGTCTTTTTATAGAGGAAATCGTGGGCATTGTGAATCAGACCGTTTGCGAAATCCGCGACTGTGGAAACGATTCCCGCCCTGTTGAGAATATCCATCAGCCCTGTGAGAAGCTCGGCTTTCTCGTTATTATCAAAGGCGGAGAGCAGATATTCGGCGAGTCCGCCCGAATCAATAACCATATTGCCCTTCACAAGCTCGCCCGCGAAGCCCGCGCCGTAAATCGCGGCGGCGGAAAAGCAGACGCTCTTCACCTTTTCCGTTCCGTAAGTGGAAAGATAGGTCAGCAGGATAACTCCGCCGTTGCTGTGGCATTCCATAACCACCTGACCGAAACCGAGCTCATCAGCAAGATAATTGACAAAATCATCAAGCCGCGCGGCTGATTCATAGGGGTCAAGGCGCCAGTCGTAGGTGAAGCTTATATCGGGATTCGCGAGCACCTCCTCGCGGGTCGGATAATACAGATACGCTCCGCTTCCCTCAATCAGCGGCTTTCCGTCGGAGCCGCACATAAGCGGGCGGAAAAGCTCATTCACATAGGGCAGAACCGATTCTGTCAGCTTTTCGTAATTCTTGTCAAAAGCGAATTTCGCAAGCGAAGGTATGCACTTTGCAGCCGCGCCGAGGATATCATCCACATTGAGCGGCCAGATCTGATTGCTCTCAGGGTCGTTCATATCCTCATAAATCGCCGCGTTCATAAAGCCCCTGATATCAATATGCGGCAGAACCGTCTGCTCCGCTTCTGCAAAGCACGGCAGAATTGACGCAAGGCAGATAACAACCGCGATAAATACCGCAGGCACTCTCTTTTTCATTTCATTTCCCCGTTTCCGTAAAATTTGAATCAATTATAACACAGTTATTGTAAAAGATAAAGATGAAGTTTGTGTTTTAAACAACTGCGTGGCGTTACGAATTTGCAAAATCTGTTACTTATCATCGCAAAATGTTGACACCCCGCGCGCGTGTGATATAATATCCGCGATAATCATAAAACGCAGGTCATTTATAATGAAACACGGAATGAACATGACTCAGGGCAGCGCCCTGAAAACAATAATCAGATTTTCCCTTCCGATAATGATGTCGTCAATGCTTCAGTATAATTATCATCTCGTTGACAACATCATAGTCGGGCGCTATATCAGCACCGATGCCCTCGCGGCGGTCGGCAATGTCGGCTCGATAAACTCATTTGTTATAGGCGCGGCGCTCGGTCTCACAAGCGGATTCACAATACCGGTTGCACAATCCTTCGGCGCGGGAGACGGCAAAAAGGCCTCGCATTACGCCGGAAGCAGCATCACCGTCTCATTCCTTATCGGCTGCGTGATAGTCGTCATCGCGCATATTCTTTCCACCCCTCTGCTCCGCCTTATCGGAACGCCCGATGAGATAATCGGTCTCTCGGCCGCCTATGTGAATATTCTCTATTTCGCGGTCCCGATTCAGATGCTCTCCAATAATTTCACCGCCATCGCGAGAGCAGTCGGTGAGAGCCGCAAACCGCTGTATTTCTATATAGTCAGCGTTATAGTGAATTTCTTCCTTGACCTGCTCTTTATCAGGAATTTCGGCTGGGGAGTCGAGGGAGCGGCGTTTGCGACAATGATTTCACAAGCCGTCGCCGCCACGCTCTGCGGAATTTATCTTTTCAGATTCAATAAAAACATTGAGATTAAAAAGAGCGACCTGAAGCTCGACCTGAAAACAGCGGGATATCAGATAAAGCTCGGCGTGCCCGTTTCGATGCAGTTCACAATAACCTCGGTCGGCTCAATGTGTATGCAGAGCGCGGTCAATTCCTTCGGCGCGAGCGTCATGGCGGGTATCACCGCCGCGAACAGAGTCGAAAACCTGACTAATATCCCGATGAGCGGCCTCGGAGTCGCCACCCAGACCTTTGTCGGCCAGAATTTCGGCGCGAAGAATTATAAGAGAATAGCCGATTCGGTCAGGAAAATCCTTCTGCTCGATATCTTCATCAGCATACTGATGAGCGCAGCCCTTTATTACGGCGGTCCCTATGTGGTCTCGCTCTTTATGAAAGAGATAAATCCTGAAATAATGGCTGTTTCGAAGAGATACATCCTCGCGATCTCGCAGTGCTATTCGCTGGTCGCCGTTCTCTTTGTATTGAGAAATTCTCTGCAGGGCCTCGGCTACACCTACGCCAACGCCATAGCGGGCGCGGGCGAGCTGATCGGCAGAATCTCTGTCGCATTCATTTTCAGCAAACTCATCGGTCTGCCGGCAGTCTGTTATGCTGCTCCTGCTGCGTGGCTCATGGCCGATATTCCCCTCGCAATCATCTTCATCAGAAAATCACGTGAAATGAAAAAATTGGAAGCGGAGAGGGAACAAACCTGATTTAAATAACAAAGAGTTCACAGGAAATCAAAGCCAGTGAACTCTTATAATTTTAGCAGTTTATGTATTGATATAAGGTTAGAAATATGTTATATTATTATTTAAGAAAAAAGCAAAAGTGAAGGAGAGTTGGCGATGCTAAG
>CAMUZD010000173.1 GCA_947165115.1 uncultured Clostridia bacterium | reverse complement strand
TTCTCAGTGAGTGGATGGAAAGAACAATTGAACAAAACAATCGGAAATCCGCAGAGTAATTGCTCTGTGGTATTTTGTTACTCTGCAAATTTACATCGGATAAAAAATTTTTTATATTGTATTGAAAATCTATAAATAAAATAATATAATAATTAAGTATAATTTAATCACTGCAGACAGGAGGTTGGATATGGCATCCGAAATCATAAATTCGGTAGTTGCCGCCGAGAAGGCGGGGGCCGAGGCCGCAAAAAGAGCGGAGCAGAAGGCTCAGGAAATGATTGAAGCCGCGAAGGCCGAAGCCGAAAAAGCGCAGGAAAAATTCCGGGCGCAAGCCGCGGAAAAGGCAAAGGCCGTGCTCGAAAAAGCGCAGGCCGAGGGTGAGGAAATCCGCAGGAAGGCACAGGAGGACACTGCCGCCGAGGCGGAAAAAATCAAAGCTGCGGCGCTTGCAAAGAGCGAAGAGGCGATAGCGAAACTCACCGAAGAAATAATCGGTTAATAATTCCATTGAAATAAATCCTGAGTAAAGGAGGTGTTTTTTTGGCAAAGGTTGAAATGAAATATGCGGAAATAATCGCTCCGGTCGAGACTGCAAAAGAGCTGTTCGATTATCTGCAGGTTCGCTCCGTTATGGAAGTGAAAAAGCTCGATGAAATCGACGGCCTGAGCTATTTTGAAACCGGTCCGGTAGTAAGCTCAATAGAGAAATATCTCGATACCGCGCAGACCGCGCTTGAGATTATCGATAAATACGCCCCCGCGAAATCGAGCCTTATCGATTCGCTTAAGGGCCTGCCCGAAATGTCGGAGAGCGATTATCTCAAAAAATCCGACGAAGCGGATGAGATTCTCGGAATCTGTCTTAAAATCTGCAATGCAGAGAAGGAGATAAGCGAAGACAAGGCGTTGATTTCCCGCTCACAGGCCGCAATTGATGCGGTCGAGCCGTGGCTGAAACTGGATGTTCCGATGCAGTTCAAGGGAACAGAAACCTCAAAGGCAATAATCGGCACCCTGCCCGATGATTATACGGCGGAAAAATTCGCGATTGCGCTCGCCCCTTATCTTGACGGTGAGGAGAGATATGAATGCGAGATAATCAGCCATTCTGCCGACAGAAGCTGCGTTTTCATACTCGCTCATAACGAGGCTTATGAAAGAGTTCTCTCGGCACTGCGCTCTCTCGAATTCGCATTCCCGTCGGATCCGACAAAGCATGCGCCCGAGGTCCGCTATGGCAGATTGAGAAATAAGATTGCCGAGGCCGAGGCTGAAATCGAGAGCGACACGGCGCTGATAAAGGAACTCGCCGCAAACAGAGACGATATTAAATTTGCCTGCGACTGGTTCTCCATAAAGCACGACAGATACACGGCTCTTGAGCAGACAAGCGCGGGCGATTCGATTGTGGCTTTCGCCGGATATATTCCCGCAGATAAATGCGAAACCCTGTCAAAAGAACTTGAAAGCAGATTTTCTGCGGCGGTTGAGGTGAGAGATCCTCCCGATGAAGACGATGTCCCGGTCCTGCTTCGCAACAGGCCCTTCGCCGCGGCTGTTGAGCCGATTACGGAGATGTATGCGATGCCGGCAAAGGACGATATCGACCCCAACCCCGTGATGAGTATATTCTATTATATTCTCTTCGGCCTGATGCTGTCCGATGCGGGCTACGGCCTGCTGATGGCAATCGGCTGCGGAATAGCGAAATTCAAATTCAAGGTAACCGGAAAACTGAAGAAAACGGTCGATATGTATTTCTGGTGCGGCCTCGCCACGGTTTTCTGGGGAGTGCTTTTCGGTTCCTTCTTCGGAGATATAATTCCGAGAATATCCGCAGAGTTTTTTGATAAGACGCTTGTCGTCCCCTGGGCGGCGGATACGCCAGGCTCAATAGCTCTCTGGTTTGAGCCGGTGAATGACCCGATGAAGCTGCTGTGCTATTCATTCCTTTTCGGCATCATTCATCTGTTCTTCGGCCTGGGATGCGCGTTTGTCAAAATGTGGAAGCAGGGGAACAAAACCGGCGCCGTGTTTGACTGCGTGCCCGTATTCCTGCTGATTCTCGGCATAGTCCCGATAGGCGCGGGGATACTCAATGTGACCGTTCCCGCGATTCTTACAACAATCGGCAAATATCTCGCGATAGCGGGCAGCGTGCTGATAGTGCTGACCGCAGGGCGAAGTTCAAAGAACATAGCCGGCAAACTCGGAATAGGCCTCTACGGCCTATATAACACGGCTTCGGGCTGGCTGAGCGATATTCTTTCATATTCGAGGCTTCTCGCTCTCGGACTCTGCACGGGCGTTATAGCAACGGTCGTCAACACCCTCGGCTGTATTCCGTCAAACAAGATAGTCAAGACGGTTATGCTCACGGCGGTATTCATATTCGGTCATGTTGTGAATATGGCGATAAATCTTATCGGCACCTATGTTCACACAAACCGACTTCAGTATGTTGAATTCTTTGCAAAATTTTATGAGGGCGGAGGCAGAAGCTTCACGCCGCTCAGAACAAATACAAAATATTACAAGGTCAAGGAGGACTAAGTTATGTCATTCGGCATTTTATTCGCAATTCTCGGAGGCGTTCTCGCAGCAGTAGGCGGCGGTATCGGTTCCGCAATAGGTGTTGGCCGCGTCGGCCGCGCCGCAGCAGGTGTAGTTACCGAGGATCCCTCAAAATTCGGTAAGGTTCTTATTCTTGAAATTCTTCCCGGCACTCAGGGCCTTTACGGTTTCCTTATTGCCTTCCTTCTTTTAACCCAGATAGGCGTCATGGGCGGCTCTCCCATCCAGCTTACAACCGCTCAGGGACTTATGTATTTCGCGGCCTGCCTTCCTATGGCAATTTGCGGATTCATCTCAGCTCTTCATCAGGCGAACGCCGCCGTTTCGGGCGTTTCAATCGTAGCCAAGAGACCTGAAGAGAGCGGTAAAGCAATCATCTTCGCCGCAATGGTTGAGACCTACGCGGTTCTTGCTCTTCTTATTTCAATTCTTGCCATGTTCAATATCACTGCCAATATCGGTGCCTGAGGATTGAATTATGACAGGACTCGAGAAAATACTGGAAAAGATAAATACCGATTCCGGGTTGCTGTGTTCGGATATTGAAGCGAGAGCGGCAAAGCAGTGCGAAAAGATTGCCGCCGAAGCCGAGGAAAAAGGCAGAGCCATAGCCGCCGAAGCGGAAAAGAAGGCGGCTGCCGACGGCGAAACCGTAATTAAGATGGCAAAATCCGCCGCTTCGCAGATTTCAAGGCAGACCATCCTTGCCGCAAAGGTTGAGGCGGTCAATGAAACGCTTGCGAAGCTGATTGAAGCGCTCAATAATCTGCCCGCCGATAAATACTTCCCCGCGATAATAAAACTTGCCGCGGAGAATGCGATGAGCGGCAAATGCACCGCCTCGCTCGGCGAAAGGGATTTAAGCAGAAAGCCCGCGGATTTCGAAGCAAATCTCAAAAGCGCGCTCGCCGCAAAGGGAGCGGACTGCACTCTTTCCGATAAACCCGAAAACATAGCCAGCGGTATCTTCCTCGATTACGGCAATATTGCGATAGACTGCTCTTTTGAATCCGTAATCGAAGAGAAATCGGATATCTATAAAGAAAAAATCAGCGAAATTATTTTTTGATAGGCGGTGAGAGATAATGCGCGAAACCGAATACGCTTACGCCGTGGCGAGAATCAGGGCCAATGAGCTTAAAATGCTCTCCCAGCAGGATTTTGACCGCCTGATTGCCGCGGAAAGCTTCAGCGCCGCCTTGAGAATATTGACTGACAAAGGCTGGAGCGAGCCGTCGGGGAATTCCGCTTATGATATCTGCGAGACGGAGACCGAAACGGTCTGGCATTTTATCGCCGAGAGCGTTCCCGACAGAGACCTTCTCGACGCGATGATTATCGGCAACGATTTTGCGAATCTCAAAGCCGCAATCAAGGCGAAGTTTTCAGATCTTGAAATTGCGGAATATATGACCGTGCCCTCTCTCTGCCCTCCAGAGACAATAGTCAAAGCCATTGACGAGGGAGAATTCTCACTGCTTCCCGAATATCTTGCGGATTGTGCGGATAAGGCATATCACGCATATACCGAGAAGGAGAGCGGCCAGCTGACCGAAATCATAATCGATAAGAAATGCGCCGCGGCAAAGCTCAGATTTGCGGAGAAATCCGAAAGCGCCCTGCTTACCGAGATTCACACTCTGACCGCCGCTGTTTCCGATATCAAAACGGCGAGGCGTTGTGCTTCAACAGGTAAATCAAGGCAGTTCGCCCTTGATGCCGTAAGCGGATGCGGAAAGATCGATGCCCAGAAGCTCGTAAACGCAGTTTATGAGAAAGAGGAGCTTGCTCAGCTTGTGACAGATGCCGGCCTCGGAATCCTTGCAGATTATGCAGACGGTGATTTCACGGCTCTCGAAATGCTCTGCGACAATTACATCACCCGCAGGGCGAGAGAGTATAAGCATGAGATTTTCGGTCCCGACGCCGCGGTTGCCTATTATTACGGCA
>CAMUZD010000172.1 GCA_947165115.1 uncultured Clostridia bacterium | reverse complement strand
GATAGGTTACTGCACCGATTATAACATAAGAAAAAGTAAAATAAAAGTATATTTTTATAAAAATAAGGAACACCCCCGCAGGAGTGTTCCACGTGAAACATATTTATCAAAGAGGCTGTTTTGCAATCTGAGCGGACGGTCTCGGGTATTTTGCGGGAGTCGGAGCGACTTTTTTGATTATAACGAGCTTTCTCGTCGCGCCGTCTGTCAGGTCTATATCCTTGATGAGCTCGAGCTCTCCGCCGAGGGTTTTGATTGCGTTTGCCGCCGCGGTGACCTCTTCCTCTGTCTTTTCGCTCTTCATCGCTATAAACTTTCCGCCGACCTTGACGAATGGCAGGCAGTATTCGCAGAGAGTGCCGAGCGAAGCGACCGCGCGCGAGACTGCATAATCATACTGCTCTCTCTCGGAATGCTTTGAAGCGATATCCTCGGCTCTGCCGTGGACAACTCTGGCTTTGAGGCCGAGAGCGTTGACCGCCTCGTTGACATAATTAAGCTTTTTATTGGTTGAATCAAGCAGGGTGAGGTTTATATCGGGGCTCATGATAAGAAGGGGAATTCCCGGGAAGCCCGCGCCCGTGCCGATATCGATGACTTTTATGCCCGCTTTTATATCGGCGGCGGCAGTCACGCTGACGCTGTCTGCAAAATGCTTGACCGCGATTCCGTCGGGATCGGTGATTGCGGTTAAGTTCAGCACCTTGTTTTTGTCAATCAGCATTCCCGCGAGTTTATCGAATCTTTCAATCTGCTTTTCGGTGATTTCTTTCTGCAGCTTCGCCGCATTCTGAAGAAATAGTTCCGCGTTAAATCTCATTTCGTCTGCTCCTTTCAAGCCATATTATCAAAACATTTATATCGGCAGGGGAGACGCCCGAAATTCTCGACGCCTGGCCCACTGTCTCTGGTCTGGTCGCTCCGAGCTTTTCAATCGCTTCAAGGCGAAGTCCCGTTATCTGAGAATAATCAATATCTTCGGGTATTCTCTGCACTTCGAGGCGCTTCATCTCGGAAATCTGCTGCTGCTGTCTCTTGAGGTAACCCTCATACTTTATATCTATCTCTACCTGCTCGCAGACATCGGAGGGCAGATCGGGTCTGTCCGGATCAAACGGGGCGAGCAGATCGTAATCAACGAGCGGGCGCTTGAGAAGCTCCGCCATTTTCATCCCTTTTTCGAGCGGGACTGTTCCACGTGAAACAAGCGCCGCGTCGAGCTCGGGAGATTTCTTTATTGAAACTTCTTTGACGCGCTCATGCTCGGCCTCAATCATTTCGAGTTTCTTTTTGAATTTTTCATATCTTTCCTCAGAAATCAGGCCGGCTCTGTAGCCATATTCGGTCAATCTGCGGTCGGCGTTATCCTGCCTGAGAATCAGGCGGTATTCGCTGCGGCTCGTCATCATCCTGTAGGGATCCTTGCAGCCTTTTGTGACGAGATCGTCGATAAGCGTTCCGATATACGAGGTTGTGCGGTCGAGAATCATCGGCTCTCTGCCGAGAATTTTAAGCGCCGCGTTTACTCCGGCAACAAGTCCCTGAGCCGCCGCCTCCTCATAACCGCTTGAGCCGTTGAACTGCCCCGCACCGTAAAGTCCGGGGAAATCCTTGAACTCAAGAGTCTGACGAAGCGCGAGCGGATCGACGCAGTCATATTCTATCGCGTAGGCGGTGCGGAGAAATTCCGCTTTTTCGAGACCGGGTATGCTGTGAACTATTTTCAGCTGAACATCCTCGGGCAGAGAGGAGGAGAGTCCCTGAAGATACATCTCATCAGTCTTCATTCCGCAGGGCTCAACAAATATCTGATGCCTCTCCTTATCGGAGAAGCGGACTATCTTATCCTCAATGCTCGGACAGTATCTGGGTCCGACGCCGTCGATTTTTCCCGAATAGAGAGGGGAGCGGTGAAGATTTTCGAGAATTATCCGCTTTGTCTCCTCACCTGTGTATGCAATATAGCAGGGCTGCTTGTTTTCAACCTCGCATAATTCTAAAAAAGAAAAATGAGTAATTTTTTCATCGCCGTATTGCGGTTCAAGTGAATCGGTGTCAACGCTACGGCGGTTTACGCGCGGGGGAGTGCCGGTTTTGAATCTGCGGGTGGGAACTCCGAGCTTTTTCAGAGCCTTCGCGAGCTCGGTCGCGGGGAACATGCCGTCCGGCCCGCTCTCATATGAGACATCGCCCACATAGACTCTGCCCGCGAGAAAGGTGCCCGTGGCAATTATGACCGCCTTCGCGCGGTGAACGGCTTCAAGATTGGTTATCAGCACCCATTCGTCGTATTCCTTATAAAGGTCGCAGATTTCCGCCTGACGCAGGAACAGATTTTCCTGTCTTTCGAGCGTGCCTTTCATATAGTCCGAATAGGCGCGGCGGTCAATCTGCGCCCTGAGCGAATGCACGGCGGGGCCTTTGCCGAGATTGAGCATGCGCGACTGGATGGTGTTGAAATCTGCCGCGATTCCCATTTCGCCGCCGAGAGCGTCGATTTCCCTGACGAGGTGGCCCTTTGAAGTGCCTCCGATTGAGGGATTGCAGGGCATATTGCCGACCCAGTCGAGATTTATAGTGAATACGGCGGTTCTGCATCCGAGGCGCGCCGAGGCAAGCCCCGCCTCAATTCCGGCGTGACCTGCTCCGATAACGGCTATATCGAAATTTTCTCCGTCATATTTCATAGGTGTGTTTGCAGACCTCTTTTATCTTTTCCTGAAGCGCGAGGAAATCCTCGAGCGCCGCGGGTTTGTTATTCGGGTTTCTCAGCAGGGCGGCGGGGTGGAAGGTTCCCATAAAGAGAATTCCGCCTTTTTCAATGAACTGACCGTGCTGAACCGTTACCTTGAAATCCTTGGAAATCAGGCGTTTCGCGGATATTCGGCCGAGGCAGACCATGATTTTGGGGCGGATAAGCCTCGTCTGCTCGCGCAGCCACTCGATACAGCAATCCTGCTCCTCTTCGCTCGGATCCCTGTTTTCGGGCGGACGGCATTTGACCATATTCGCGATATATATATTCTTATGCCTGTCGAGATTTATATGCTCGAGATATTTGTCGAGAAGCTGGCCGCCTCTGCCGACGAAGGGCTCGCCCTGCATATCTTCATTATAGCCGGGTCCCTCGCCTATAAACATGACCTCGGCCTGCTCGTTGCCGACTCCGAAAACGAGATTGGTCCTTGTATCGGCGAGCGCGCATCTGCGGCAGGCGCTGCAGTCTTTTTTCAGTGATTCCCAGTCTTTATACATTTTCTCTCATCCTCCGCCTGAAAATTCGTCTGCTTTCCGCGGCGTCAAGCTGAATCCGGTTGCTCAGCGCCTCGTCGGAATTGAATCTTATCTCATCTCTGATGCGGTCAAGCAGGCGCACCTCAAGATTCTGCCCGTAGAGATTGCCGTCAAAGCCGATTACACAGGTTTCACTCCTGAAATCGTTATTTTCATAGGTCGGGCGGTAACCGATATTTGTTACCGACGGGTATTCTCTGCCGTCAATGACCGTAACCGAAGCATATACTCCCGCTTTCGGAATGCAGAAGCCCCCGTCGAAATACTGATTGATTGTCGGCGCGCCGAGCAGACGCCCGCGCTGAAAGCCGCTTCGCACAACGCTTTTATATCTGAATTCATATCCGAGCAGGCGGTTGGCCTCGCGGATATTTCCGCTCTGAATGCATTTTCTGATTCTCGACGAATTGACGGGTGAATTCCTGTATTTCACAATCGGCACGCATTCAAAGCCGACGCCGTGTTCGAGAGTTTCACAGGTGCCTACGCCGTATCTGCCTAAGTTGTAGTTTTCGCCGCAGCAGACAAAGCCGGCATTAAGCTTTTTTATAACGATTTTTTCAAAGAATTCCTCGGGAGTGAAATCTTTTATTTCTGAAAAAGAAATAACCTCCGCCTTTGCTCCGGTGTTTTCGAGCATTTCGGTCCGTAAATCATCCTGTAAAAGCATATCGGGTGCTTTGCCCGTGAGAGCAAGAAGGGGATGGGCATCGAAAAGCATCACAAGAGGAATAAGCCCACGCTCCTTTTGGGAAAGAGCGCAGGCGATAACGGCTTTATGACCTTTGTGAAGACCGTCAAAGGTGCCGAGCGCCAGAGCGGTTTTAGCTTTCCGAGCCATTTTTCACTTCCGTTATTTCTTTTTGAACTGCTGCTTCATTCTCTGCTCCTTGGAGAGAATTCTCTTGCGAAGGCGCAGGGATTTGGGCGTGACTTCAAGCAGCTCGTCATCCTTGATGAATTCCATGCACTGCTCAAGGCTGAGAGTGCTGGGCGGAACAAGGCGCAGAGCTTCGTCCGAGCCGCTTGCGCGGGTATTCGTCAGATGCTTCAGCTTGCAGACGTTGCAGGTGACATCTTCGTTCTTGGCGCATTCGCCGATTATCATACCCTCGTAAACGTCCACGCCGGGGCCGATGAAGAGACGGCCTCTGTCCTGAGTATTGAAAAGTCCGTATGCCGAGGTCACGCCGGTCTCGTGAACAACTATCGAGCCGCGCTCCCTCGTCTGAATATCGCCTTTCCAGGGCTCATAGCCGTTGAAAAGCTG
>CAMUZD010000171.1 GCA_947165115.1 uncultured Clostridia bacterium | reverse complement strand
TATACGAGACTATCAGCATTTCATAACCGGCGAGCGAATTGACGGTATGTTCGCGGCGGTCAGCCTGATAACGAGCTTTATAACTATGGCTACGAACTCCGTGATTCCGCTGATTTTCGACAAATACGGTATCAATGAGCACAACGGCTACGAAAACGCCTTTGATATACTCGGCAAGGAGCCGAGGACACTCTATGCGCTGATAAACCTGCTGATTGTTCTCTCGGTCATCGGCGCGGCATTCAATGTTATTCCTTATTTCTTCTATGACCTCTCCGAAAAGAAGCAGCGCGGAATGATTGCCATTCTCAAAATCCGCGCGATGTTTGAGGACTTCGGCAACGGACAGCTAAGCGATTCCGAAATCATCGAGGGCGTTGAGGTAATGCGCGCCGCCGATGAGAATTTCTCAAAAGAGATACAGATTCCCGATAAATCCCTCTCCCGCAGGGAGCGCCGCGCAATTGCCCTTCAGAATGAAGAGATTGAAATCGGTCGGATGGTAAAGGACGAGTATAATAAATTCACGACTGAAGAATTCGAAATCAAATGCGAAATGGCGCAGCAGACAGTTGACGCAGGTCTTGAGGGCATACTCGCTTTTGACGACAGAAGAATAGCCGAAGCGAGAGTCCTGCCGACCGGCACCGAAACCGAGAAGGCAATCCGCAAATATTCGCTCGAGACCGCGAAGCAGATGCGCACGAGCAGGCGTACCATCAACGGACGCTATAACGGCGTAATTCCCGAATTTGACGAGAGCATATTCGATACGCTCTTTGCCGCTGAGGAAGAAAACGACGAGGCGCAGAGAAAGCTCTATGAGCAGCTCGATTCCGCTCCTTCAAATGAAAAAGAGGCGCTGAAGGTCGAGATAGCGAAGCTAAAAAAAGAGGGCAGGAAGATTAATGCCGATATCCGCAAGGCCTCCAAGGAAAGCTCTGTCTATAACAGAGTCATCAAGCCCTACGCCTCCGCCGAGAAGCTTCTCAAGCAGCGCGAGGACTATACGCATTACGCCGAAATCGAGGCCATGTATGACGGCGCGAAACAGCGCGTAGCCGAGGAGGAGGAGCGCTCCGCCCGCGAGGCCAGGGCCGAAGCCGAGCAGAAGCGCCTCGACAGAGAAAACAGAAAGAAGAAGTAAAGCAACGCCCCGCAGGTCCGCCTTGCGGGGATTAAATACAGATATCAATGAGAAACAGCCATATTTTTAAGATACGGTAAATCGAAGCACAGGAAGGGCGTCACGAAGATCGGCGGCGGAACAGTCAACGAGTTCCGGTTTGGTGAGGTAAAAATGAGCAAATACAATAAAATCATATCTTATATAATCGTTGCCGTTACGGTTTTTACTCTTCTTCCGCTTAAAACAGCGGCACAGGAAAACATACTTCTCTCATATCCGGAATATGACGAGAGGATTACCCGATGTTATGAGTATGAAGTTTCGGTAACGCAGAATAATAAGACGATACCGTTAAAGGTTTATGACAGATGCAATTCTTCCACACTGCTCGGTAACCGGACAAAGAGGCCCGATATGCACAGGAGATTCTGTGAATTCGCCTTTTCCGGAGAATCTGTTACGGTAAATATCAGGGTTAGAAAAGATTTCAGGAATTATTCTGTTATTCCAAGCGCGAAACAGTTCCCGGTGTCATTCAGCGACGGAGTTATATCCGTTACAGTATCGGAGCCTGACGATTATTTTATCCTGCGTCTCGATTCCGACGACAATACCGTTCTCTCGGTATTTGCCGATAAACCTGAATCCGACAGTTATATTAAATCAGATGAATCCGTTCTTATTCTTGACGATAAATGGAACGAAATGAGTTCAGGCGAATATCTTACAATTGACGGTAAATCATCATTTGTCAAATCGGAGTCAGACGGAAAAACACTGCTTACCCGTGTAAACAATTCTGAGCATCCGGTTACATCCGTCTATGTTGCTCCCGGCTGTGTGCTGAATTCCAGGGTAAGAATCGAAGCCGCGGGAGTGAAGATATCCGGCCACGGTATAATTCTTGACCCGTATTCTGATATTTTCGCTGCGGATATCCGTAATGCTCCCGATAAATTCTTTGTTCTTCTGGGCGCTGCCGACTGCTCGGTCCGTGATTTAAAAATCCTTGATTCGCAGAATTATTCTCTTACTCTCGGCTGGCTTTGCGACCGCACGGTTATAGAAAATGTAAAAATACTTGCATCCACGATGTGTACCGACGGAATATCTGTTTTTGAAAGCAGAAGTATAAATATCAAAAACAATTTCATTTACGCCGGCGATAATGCCATAGTTTTCGGCGGAGATTGCTCGGGCAGCGATTTTGAAAACAATATAATCGGAACAACCTGCGCGGCGTTTTTCCCGCAGAGCAGTATTCAGGGTACGGTGACCTTCCGCGATTCTTATGTTTTCCGCTGTGACGAGGGCTGTGTCAATAACTGGTACGGCGCGTCGGGTGACGGTTCGGCGATTGAAAATATCATATTTGACCGCCTCGACTGCACCGATGTCACCGTGTTCCCCTGGCTGTTTTGCGCGCGGAACCAAGGCTCGCCCGCCAAGAATTTTACTTTCATTAACACCTCGATTGTTTCTTCACGCGGAACGGCTTATATAACGGAACCTGCGAACGGTAAGTCGGTTATAATATCGGTTGATTCTCAGGATGAATTTCCTGCATGTGGATACCGTCTTGCTTTTAATAATCTGTTTGTTGACGGCATCTGCGTCACATCTGCCGATGATTTGGTTTACAGCGCTCCGGATAATTCAGTAACAATGAATTTCACAAGCACTGATAACTGTGAAATCAATCTTCACTCGTCGGAATCCGTGGTAAATTATATTTATCCATATAAAATATTTATCGGCGGTTGCGAAACATTTTTATCAGGATGCCCTGCGGAGAATGAAAACGGTATTCTTTTACCGGCTGAAATTCTAAGCAGACTCGCGATTGAAGATAAATCGAAAATTGTAACTGTTGAAGGAAAAATATATATTCAGTTAAATGATTTGAGCTCATATTGCGCCGGAGTGTCATACGACAAAGCCAAAGGCATTATTTCAATAAAAAAGCCTTCTTATAAAACAGATAATCTCATTAAAGACAACGCCCTCGCATTCAGCCGCTGGACTGAAATGACCTGCTACGAAACGGACCTCAGCGCTTATACCGACGGCGGAAAAACCGTTTACAGGGTGGATGTTCCCTCGAAATATTCGCGCGCCGGTATGAAACGCTTTATAACCGATGAAATAAAGCGAAACGGCAGCAGCGTATATAAACTTACATTCAGCGCGAAAACGGCGGGCGGAGCAAATCAGAATGCCCGGGTTGTTCTCGCGTGCGCACCGGCGAAATACGGTTTTATTGAAAAGCCATTATCGCTCACAGACGAATGGAAGACCTTTTCTTTCACATTCGATCTCACAGGAGCGGATACTGCCGGAATGACGGATATTTATCTTGCAATCGGCAACAGCGGAAACGCGGATTTTTCCGCCGAATTCAAAGACTTTATTATGACAGATGAAAACGCTCCCGAAAAGCCTGCGCCCTGCGACCATAAGCAGAGCGTCAACAAACCCTCCTGCACCTCATCGGCAGTCTGCTCGATATGCGGTGAAACAATACCCGCGACCGGACATGCCGACAATAACGGCGACGGAAAATGCGACAAATGCGGCGCGGTTACCGGCACGGTATGCAATCATATATGCCACTCCGAAAACGGGTTCCTGAAATTCATCTGGAATATAGCAAAATTCTTCTGCTGGCTGTTCGGTATCAAGCAGTATTGCGAGTGCGGCGCGGCGCATTATTGATGAATCATTGTATTATAATCAAATCAGCAAATCGGGATTTATAAAACAGTAAATATTGGCAAAAGGAAGGTTTTGTAATGACATTACCTGTTTTTTTACTAAGAATTATTGCTTTCTTTCAGGCTCTGATTTCATTTATAACTTACGGCAGCTGGACCAGCGAGATTACCTATCCCGTTAAACCGGTTATAATCCCCGCGCCCGAAAACCCCGCTTCACTTGACCTTGACGGCTTTACGCTTGTATGGGAGGACGAGTTCGACGGCAACGCGGTTGATTCCACAAAATGGACCGGTTATAAATGCTCAGCCGAAAAATCAAAAACGCGTATGGGCTGCTGGTGGAATACCGATATGGCTTCGGTCAGAGACGGCAATCTGCATATTCAGACAAAGTATTATGACAAGGGCTACAAGGGCGGAAGGCGCGGATGGTATAGCTGCGGGCTCTGCACAGACGGTCTTTTTGACCAGACCTACGGGTATTTTGAAATACGCTGTATTCTTTCGAAGGGTATCGGCTCCTGGTCAGCATTCTGGATGATGCCCCACAATATCAATGACTCAATCGGAAACGGAGGCACCGACGGCGCGGAAATCGACATCTGCGAGGCTGCTTATTACCAATATAAACTCAGCGACAATGTGAATGTTGTTTCTTCCACAATTCACTATGACGCTTACGGCTCCGAGCACAGGCAAAAAACGGCCTGCACTCCGTTTATTGAAAACAACGACCCCTA
>CAMUZD010000170.1 GCA_947165115.1 uncultured Clostridia bacterium | reverse complement strand
ATGATATGTTCGTCTATGCTCCGATGTATTGCTGGATGCGCGATTTCGGATTCTGCGTAGAGTATGACCTGCTCTGCTATATGCTCCCGATGTATCGCTACCGCACACGCCGCTTCAAATTCAGCTATGACGACAGAGACTGGATGATTCAGTGCTGGAAGGGCAATTATATGTGCACCAACGGCGGTGAGGTGGGCATCTACAACCGCGAGAAAGGCAAATTCGGTTCATATTACGATGTAATCACCGATGACGAGCTCATGCCGATGAGCCTTCAGGTTCTCCACGGAGACGATATGATAGTCAATGTCGAGGAAACTCCGCACTGGTGGGTAAACGGCTTCAAGCTCACCAGCACGCTCTATCATCCGATGAGCATGACAGAGATATTCTCGATAACCTTCCCCAACGAGGAAATGAGAGACGCATTCACACAGGCGGTCGACAATAATATGTATCACGATGTATCCTACACCGTCGACGGCCTCAAAGTTACCTGCACCTGGGGATAAAAAAGAATGAAAAACGGACTCCCGAAGGAAATTCATCCTTCGGGAGTTTTTTCATTTGCATTACCGATATCAGAATCCGATTTTCGGCCTGCTGTCGCCGTCTTCGGCCTTAAGTTCCTCAACCGCGGCATCAAAATCGGCAGACGTCAGCTTGAGCTTTTTATCAGAACGGGGATCAAATCTCATAGCCGCCTTGCCCCAGGTTCTTTCAAAGAGATTTCTTACATATCTTGCATTTCCGAACTGCCTTGATTCAAATACGCTGTCGGGAAGAGCAAGAAAATAATCTTTCACATGCTTTGAAAATGCTCCCGATACTTCATAATGCTCGTTTTTAGCCATTTTCATAAAAATAAGATGAAGCTGCTCTCTTGTATAATCGGGGAACGAAATCTTATAAGGAATACGGCTTTTAAGGCCCGGGTTTGTATCAAACAGCGCGTCCATTTCATCCGGATAACCCGCAAAAATCACAATCATATCGTCGGCGTGATTTTCCATTTCGGCTATAAGCGTATCCAGAGCCTCTTTGCCGTAATCGTTGCTGTCTCTGCGGGACGCCAGCGAATAAGCCTCATCGATGAAAAGGACTGAGCCGTATGCGTTTTTGCATATACTGTTGGTTTTTATCGCCGTCTCTCCGACATACTGGCCGCAGAGGTCTCTGCCCTTGCATTCAAAGAATTTACCGGCGCGCAGAAGCTTGTTTTCCCTGAAAATCTGTCCCACCGCCCTTGCGACGGTTGTCTTTCCCGTGCCGGGATTGCCGGTGAAGACCATGTGCATTGCAGGCGCTTTCTTGCTGTTTGCTTTTGCAAAAATGATGCGTTTCAGCATCTCGGTTACCTGCCGCTTGATTTCTTCAACGCCGATCATATTATCAATAATCTGCATGCCTTCATCCGATTCTTCCGCTTCGGCAATGAGCGATCTGCAGGCTTTTGAGTCTATCACCTCGGGGGAATCCGCCCTTACCGAGGCCATTGCCATTTCGGCGGCAATTTTCTTGACGGTATTTATGCCATAGAATAAACCATCGGCCTTCTCACCGGCGATGATTTTTCTGAAAACGGCAGGCGTTCCTCTGTCGGGTCTGAAACCGTTTTTTTCAAACTCTTTCTTTGCTACAGTATAGAGCTGTTCATCTGTATAATCCGGGAAATGCATGAGTCTGACGCTCAGTATATCATTTATGTCCCTGAGCGTATCCTCGATAATATTCTTGCTCCGGTTTTCCATCACGAAGACCAAAAGATTCTTGTAAGTCAAGGTTTCTGTAAAAATAAGTTGCAGATAATCCTTGAATCTGCTGTCGCTCGTGTGCCCAACCCATCCGTTGATGTCCATAATCAGCACGGTATTCATGACAAATGACGTTCTGTCGGGGAATTTCAACTGCTTATCCGAATATGAGCCGAAGGAACTGCGCTTCGGATATTTATCCTTGATAAGATTCTTCTTTTCAAGCAGGTCGGCCAGTATCGGAAAGGCCTGATCAAATCCGCTTCCCTTGTTTGAAACGCAGAGCAGGGTTTCTCTGAAAATCAGATCCGATTTATCGCCGTAAAGCTCAATGTTTTTCTTCGTTTCCCTGTAGTATTCCTTGAATTCCTCTGCGCCGACAAGCTCGTCCAGCGGGTCCTTTTCGGCAGCAGGCTTAGCCGGCTTTTTTTCAGCCTTTTTCTCAGGTGTTTCAGGCTTCTCTTCTTTTACTTCGACTTCTTCTTCGGTGCTGTCTTCCGGCTTTGCTTCTTCATCCTGCTTTTCTTCTTTGACAGCCTCTTTTTTAGCCGCCGTGAGCTTCGCGCAGAAAGCAAGAGTATCAACTATACTGCGGTTTTCGCCGAAAAGGGAAAGAATCAGCTCTTCCTTTTTTTCTATGATAGTTTTGAGAGCTTTGTAGGAATCGGTGCTCTTAAATTCGCCTTTGCCGGCAAAGAAATCCTTGCAGACGCCGGTTTCTTCCTCATCGGGTTCATAGACTCTGAGATGAAATGCACTGCGCTTGATGAGAGCAGTCTTGATTTTTTTCTCGGCAAATATTTTTCGCGCTCCCTGGATATCCTTGACTCCGTCATCGCCGATGAATACCGTTCTCAGAGACTCGTTGCTGAGCTCGAGAAGAGACACATAGCCAAAAAGAATCCCGAAATAAGACAGGCCGTTCATATGCTCCGGTTTTGAGTTGATCTCATTTATTGTTTCCGCAATTTTTTTGAATCCTTTTCCCATTATACCCTTCCTTACACAAGCTGCAGATTACTGTTCGGCAGCGTCGTTCTTGCTTATATCATTGATTATGCAGTCTTTAAGATATTCTTTAAGGTCTTTTGTTATTTTGCTTTCCTGACGGACTCCGTCCTTGTTGTAGGCGTCATTGTTAAGAAACATCTGCTGCATTGAACTGTATTCGCTCAGGTCAATCGTCTTGATACTGCCTTCGGCATCCTGCTCTTTTTCCGGATGCTTGATTATTCCTTCTTTGACAATCGTGTTATCCAGGGAGACAAAAACGATATGTTTCCGGCTCTCAACAGCTTTGAATATTTCTTTCAGGCAGTATTTGCTTTCAAAGTATGATCTGGTCAGAAGCACCACAAAATCCCTGCAGTTTTCTATATTCTTTACCAGCACTTCATCCCATATTGTTTCGGGCTCCAATCCGTCATCATACCAGTAGCGTATATTCGCTTTGTTGAGATAGCCGAAGAATGTCAGCCTCTGAACTTCCTCTTCCCTGTGCTTATAGCTGATAAACGCATAGCTGCCTTCCTTCGGATCACAGGGCTTGTAAATCTGGCTGAGATACTGCCCGTAATTCATGAACTGCTGAAATGGTCTGCTTGCAAATTTTTTATAGAAATCCGAACAGTCGTCAATGTAGTTGCTGTTTCTGCCGGCGCCGTCATATCTTACCGTATAAACACCTGTTACATCAATGGGGTTCACTTCTTCGCTGAGAGAGTATCCTTCTTCCTCGCCCTCAATTCTTAAAACCTGTATAAGCAATAAAACGGCCATTGAGCAGTCGCGGAATCCGCCGTGGATATCAAACCAAAGATTCCAGCCCGAATCTTTATCTTTGCAGTAATCCCGGTAAAGAGCACGGATTTTTTTCTGCATTCCGGTAAGACCGTCCGCTTTCTCTTCGCTGCCCTCTATATTCTTTTCATCAAAATCTATGATTTCGGTATCTGCATCTATCCCGCACTGCTTCATCCTGGCTTCGAAAAAGCTGACGGCTGTGACAGTCTCCGTGGCGGGCATGCCTGCCTCTTCTCTGTATATCCCTGAGCTGTATTCATCAAGCGGTTTCTTTGCTTCGGCCGTTGCAAGAATCAATATATGAGTCAATCCGCCCTTATTCTCTTTTTTCAGCTTTTCGTTCAGATACCTGGGCACAGGCTCAAGCTGGCCGATATAATCAATGATTTCACCGCTGCCGGGAAAACTGCAGGTGCTGGTCTGCGGTTTATTGTCCTTTTCCGTCAGTTTTTTCAGTGTGCTCATTGCGAGAACAAGTATATTCATATATGCACCCCCGAATTATTCAACGGTTTATATTATATCCTATTATAACCATTATTACAAGATAACGGAATAAAAAAGAAGCACAGGATTTTTCCGATCCTGTGCTTTTCTTATTGTTAAACGCGCTTACGATGCCGGCACGGCATTGCAGAACCGCGTTTTGCCCGGGCCGCCGGAGTCTGCAGCCACTGCAGATACCGCCATGAGCTGAGCTATAGGGGTAAGGAAGACAGCATCAACAATCGCGGTATGCATGTTTACCGCAGAGTTTCAATTCCCACCATTAAGGAGCGCAGCGACGTCAATCATCGAGCGCATGCGAAGATATAGGGGTAAGGAAGTTTTCAACACACTTAGCATTAACTGGGGGACCACACATTTGTTTCAATTCCCCATAGGGGTAAGGAAGGATTTGGGTGGGAAAGCTTCTCGGATTGCTTGGATGGCGTTTCAATTCCCCATAGGGGTAAGGAAGAGCGCCTGGCATGAAGACCAGAAGGCAGTCGGCCGTTGGTTTCAATTCCCACCATTAAGGAGCGCGAGCGACGTCAA
>CAMUZD010000169.1 GCA_947165115.1 uncultured Clostridia bacterium | reverse complement strand
TTGTGTTATCGTGCTTCCAGCCTCTTATCTCGACATTATCAACCACGATATTTTCAATCATATTGGTCTGGTGGTTTCTGATATAATTCTGAAGATTGCCCTCACACTGGGCATAGAATTCATCGGTGAGATATTCTCTGAGATTACGCATATCCTTATTCTGCCAGGACTGCTGGAATTTCACATACATATCGGCAACATCGGCCTTGAATTTTTCGGGATCAAAGCCGGTATCAATCTGCATGAAATCCGCAATCGGAAGAAGCTCGGACATATTTGTTCTCTGCGCTCCGGCAGGTCTCGGGCCGGGTCTGCGGGCGGGTTTCTTTCGCTTATTGAATTTATAAATCAGATAACCGATAATATAGCCGAAATATGAAGTCCCGAAAAGAGCCGAGCCGCCGTCAACGTCCTGATCAACAGGTCCTAGCGGAGTGACCTCAAGCTCTCTGCCGGAGTTGTTGAGATAAGAATAGATTCCGCCGTAAATCAGATCGTCGGACCTGGAATCAGCTATATAGTAATAGTAAGCGGTCGTTGTTTCGCGGGTTGTATAGTCATCGTGGTCATAATCATATCCCCCGTAGTCATACCCGCCGTAATCGTTGCCGCCGTAGTCATAATCTCCGCCGTAATCATAGTCGCCGCCGTAGTCGCCGAAATCGGCCTTCGCATTAACCATGGGGAAGAGTGAAAGCAAAGCGACAAATACTGCGAGAAAAGCGGCGTTGACCGCCTTCTTTTTTGCCTTTCCCTTTTTAATAAGGAATATTACAGAAGCAATGATAAGATTGACAAATCCGAGGAGCAGCAGAAATACCGCCATTGAATGATTATCACCGCCGATAAGTTCGGACATTTCCTGCTGAGAGCAGATTTTATCTGTCATAAATGCTTTTTCGGCATTTTTCAATCCGCCCAGAGTCGTGCCGTTCTGCAGACCGACCGCAGATAATCCGGTAAGAGATGACGCGGGAAGATACTTGTATTTTATCCTGATATCGCCGAGCTTATAATCGGAGGACGAGCCCGAATAATACCAGCCGCCCGAGTAGGTGTAACCGTCAATTTTTGCGGAACCGTCAATATCTGTCAGGTCGTGCGAGTTATTGAAATACTTATATCCGGATTCGCTGAAGGTGCAGAGATAATCCTCACCTACACGAAGATTGCCGCCGTCTATATATACTTCGCCGCAGATGACTGCCGAAGAGAGATTATCGGGGAAATCGGGATTTTCATAAGTTTCTCCTCCCCTGCCTCCGATATTCTTCTTCTGATCGGAAATAAAATCCTTATAGACCGTATCATCATCAATGTAATACTGATACATCTCGACATCCCTGACAAGAATGTATCCGTCGGCAGAAACTCCCGTGACGGTATCTGTCGGTTTTTCTTTTATCACGGGTTTGCCGGTGACAAAGACAACCTTACCCTCGTTTTCAGCTGAGGTTGTGCCGTTTTCAAGCGCAACCGCATTTTTAACAATAGCATCGCCGTTTTCCTGAGGAAGCTTATAGCCGCCCCAGAGAATACAGATTATCGCAAGTATGCCGAAAAACCAGGTGCCTCCCGGCAGTTTATTCTTCTTTTTCATAATTCACCGCCTTTGTGAAAATTGCCTCGGTGTATGACTCATTCGGCTTTGTCCGCCGTTTTTTTCTTTCTCGGAGCCGCTTTTACCGGTTTGTCGGCTGTTTCTGCCTTCTCATCTTTTTTTGTTTTTGCCGCCGCTTTGGGCTGAGTTTTCTTCTCAGTCTTTTTTGCAGGCTTTCTTGCCGGTTTTTCCGACGCAGATTTATTATCTTCGTACGCTTCCGAAAGCTCTTTTACCGGGGCTTCAAATCTCTTTTCTATATTGCGGAGCATTGCGAACATACCATCATAAAGTTCAAACGTTTCTTCAGTCGGAGAAAAGAGCCCTATCGGTGTGCCGTGATCACCCTGGCGGGTTTTCATAACATTCCACACGCCGGGTCTTATATCGTTCTCATCATAATACATATAAGGCTCGCCCTTCGGGAAGAGAGCCGAAGGCAGATCTACGAGACCGTCATTGGCGTAATCCGCGAATTCATAATCCCCTGCCGGTCTGAAGAAGTGATTATAGAACAGAATGAAAGACGAGGTGAATGCCAGGAACTTGAAATCGGTGTCCCATGGGATATGGTGCCTGCCGTTGAAATTAATCGAAACGGCATTGTAGGAATATGAAAAATAATAGATATCGGGGCTGATTTTGATGTAGTCATTCATCTTCTTTGCGCCCTCGGGCATGAAATCGTATTCCGCGTTATCTTTGTTCTTACTGTACATTTTTCGTGCTCTGCGGAGCGGGAAGGCGTCTCGCTGACCGGGGGTATCACTCATACCGTACTGCTCAAGGTGGAAATCAAAAATCGTGCCTTCCGCGGGTGATCTGCCCATAAGGCCCATATAATTATAGACAATGAGCTTCATAAGCGGAAGAATCTTGAATTTATCGACGGCCTTGAAAATCGTGGTGCCGTTATGCGGCGCGCAGATAGTTACTATCGAGCAGAGCAGGTCTTCGTGGCCGCCCTTGAAGAGCTCTGAACAGTCATCGGGACTCGCGGCAACCTCATCGGGATCGCCGTATGTCAGCAGATGAGCAAGCATTCTGACTGTATTGCCGCCGAAAGAGTGGCCGACAAGGTGAACTTTATGATCCTTATCCCATTTCTCAATCAGAGGCTCGTTATAGAATCTGCCGAAGCGCCTGTGCTGAGCATTTTCCGAATGGACCTTGCCGTAGTCAACAGGTCCGCCGACAATGCGGGCATACAGCTCACATGCTCTGTCCCAGGCAGAAGAGACGGGGCCGACCGAAGCAGCGTAAATCTCATAGCCCTGCTCAGTATAGTGCTCCTTGATATTGCAGGTGTTCGCGCCCCAGTAAGGCAAGCGGTCATTGAGGCCTTCGTCATCGCCCCATCCGAAAAGACCGTGCACAAGAATAATCGGGTATTTGCAGGTTTCTGACATAAAAATCACCTTTCATTTTTCTGTATATGTTTGGCTTAATAATTTATGATAAATATAAAGTCCACTTCTCAAGAAGGAACAGCGGTGCATACGACATTTTCGACTGCCTTAAGCCGGGGTCGCCGCAATCCTCTTCCCTGTTGACAAATTTAATACTCTCTCCCTTCATACTTTTAAGAAAAAGATTGGAGAGCATCTGATAGACTCCGCGGTAGGAAGTATCCGCTTTTTCAACATGGACAAACAGAGTGTCGCCTGAGATTTCACCGAGAGTATACCCGACGACCTTACCGCCGACACGGAGCAGGGCACCCCTCTGAGCGTAAACATCATAATTATCAAGCACCTCAAGACACATAGCGAGCTCGCGCTCCGCGCTGCCGGATTCCTTCTCAGCGTGGAATTTGAAATTACGGTTGAATTCCTTTACCTCCGGTATATTTTCGGCGGTTATCTTTTCGAAAACAAACTCGGGTGAATCGTGCTCGAATTTATGAATCTGATTACGCTGGTGAGCGTGCTTTTTGCCGACCAGTGAAGTCAGAGATTCATAATCGTAGATATAATCAAACCAATCCCGCTCGGATTCGCTTACCGAACCCGGATACCTCTTGCTGAGGATTTCATTTTCCTCTGCGGACAGTGATGCAAACGAGGGCTTAATCCCCTTTTGGGCACAGTATTCATCGATTTCATCCAGAACAGCTTCCGGATTCCCGCCGACGGGATAATAGAAATAAGTATGATGGTGGCCGGGAGATACAATAACCATATTATCTCCGCAGAGCGCGTAATGGTAATGAAAATAATCACGCCACATAACTATAGCACCGGCAGTCCTGTCACAGCTCTGCGAGGGGAAACGGTCAAAATAGCTCTTGATCAGTGAATAATCGCTCAGTTCAATCTTCTTTAATTCAATCATTTTATTTCCTCTAAATACCTGACAGTCTCCATTGCATCTGAGCAATAGGCATCAGCATGTATTTTTTCTGCATATTCAGCTGTCAGCACTGCACCGCCGACAACCACAACGCAATCGGGCAATTCTTTCTTGATAAGGGAGACAGTCTCTTCCATTGAAGGCAAAGTGGTAGTCATAAGTGCGCTCAGACCTACCACCCTCGCCGAATTCACTTTTGCGGCTTTAAGCACATCTTCGCTCGGAACATCCTTACCGAGATCAATTACCTTATAGCCGTAATTCTCCAGCAAAAGCTTGACTATATTCTTGCCGATATCGTGAATATCGCCCTTTACGGTAGCGAGAATAACAGTGAATTTACCTGCACCCGCACCGGTAGAATAGTTCTCTTTTATGATTTCAAAACTCGCCTTTGCCGCCTCGGCACTTAAAAGAAGCTCGGGCAGGAAGGCCTTTTTGCTCTCAAAATTCTTTCCGACAACATCAAGCGAGGGAATAATCTTTTCCGAAATTATATCAAGCGGAGCAATATCTTTGAGAAGTTCTTTGGTAATAAGCGCCGCAGCTTCCTTTCTGCCTTCGACGACTGCCCTTTCGAGTGTGTCGTCAGATTGAGCTTTCGGGGTATTGGCTTGCTGCTCACCTTCTATAGCTTTCACATATGAAATATAA
>CAMUZD010000168.1 GCA_947165115.1 uncultured Clostridia bacterium | reverse complement strand
ACAACAGAGGAAAACGCCCTGCTTGAAACCGGATTTGAGAATACCGTAATCGCGACGGGAGGCAGCGCCGTCTATTCCGAAAGAGGAATGAATCATCTCAGGGAAAACGGCAGAGTCATCTGGCTTAAAATCGGCCTCAAGGAGATGCTCGACAGAATCAAGAATATGAAAACGCGCGGCATCCTGCTGAAAAACGGCGAAACAATAGAGGATATGTTCAGCGAGCGTGAAGCGCTCTATGAAAAATACGCCGACGTCATCATCGACTGCAATAATTCAACCATCGAAGAAACCGTTGCAAAGATATGCGGCACAGGCGGGTCAAGGTAACGCCGCAATCAGTTCTGAAAGGTTAAAACCAATCACATTATGAATATCATTCGACTTGATACCGTTGATTCAACAAATACCTATGCGCGCGCTCACGCTCCCTCGCTCCCCCTCCCCTCTCTGATTATCGCGCGGGAGCAGACGGCGGGCAGAGGCAGGCAGGGCAAAAGCTTCTATTCGCCCGCAGATACTGGGCTCTATTTCACTCTGCTTTTCGAAGCGGATGAGAACTTTGATTTCGTCACTCCCCGCGCGGCGGTTGCGGTCTGCAAAGCGCTTGAAAGCGAAGAAATATCTCCGCAGATAAAATGGGTCAACGATATTTATCTCGGCGGCAGAAAGGTTTGCGGTATTCTCTGCGAAAGATTCGAATCGCAGGGCAGAATGCTGACGGCGGCCGGAATCGGAATCAATCTGACGACCCGTGATTTTCCCGGGGAGCTGCCCCTTGCGGGCTCGGTCGGCGCGGCGCTCAATCCCGTTGAAACTGCGAAAAAAATCGCTCTCTCCCTGCTGAATTCTCCCGCTGATTATTCCCGCGACGCCCTTCTCGCAGAATACAAAAAGCGCTCACTGATTACGGGGAAGGAAATCGAATACACCGAAAATGGCAGGATATTTACAGGAAAAGCCGTTGACATAAACGATAATTTCAATCTCGAAGTCGAGACGCCGGAGGGAACAAAATTGCTCTCATCGGGCGAAGTTTCAATTATAATGAGGTAATCTTATGAAAAAAGCATTATGCATCATTCTCGCTGTTTTTGCCGTTTGCGCCGCCTTTACGGCGTGCGGTAAAACCGAAAAGAAAACGGATAACGAACCCACTTCGGCGCAGTGGACTCCCGACCCCGCGGCGGCTGAATACTACGCGAATACCGTGACTCAGGAAAACGGCGACACAACCACTCACCGCGCCGACAGAGTCTATCAGGATTCACACGGCGTCAAGGTTGAAATGCTCTCTCAGGACGCGAAGCCCGGCGACCTTTGTTCAATCACCGTCAAGGGCGAGGCAAACGCGGATTTTTCAATCGAATTCTATAATGACGGCGCTAACAAGCTCGATGTGCCCGGTACGGGAAATGTCACCTCCGACGAAAAAGGCACGGCGAGATGGCAGTTTTATATGCCGACATACGCGGTGAGCGGAGCGAAGGCGGTTGTCATCAGGCAGGTCGGCACCGAAAACTATGTGCGCGCGGTGATATTTGTCAAATGATAATCAAGGTTGACTGCATTGATAATTACACGGATACCCGTTTTGATGAGATGTATCTCGAAATGTCGCCCGAAAGGCGCAAAAAATGCGACCGGTATATAAGGGAAGCCGACCGGAAGCTCTGCATCCTCGCCGACCATCTCACGAGGCAGGCGGTTTCAGATTATCTGAATATTCCCCCCTGCGATGTCAGAATAAGCCGGGATTCGCACGGAAAGCCGTATATTGAAAACGGAGGCTGCTTCATAAATTATTCCCACTCGGGCAGGTTTGCCGCAGCCGCGGTTTCCGACGAGCCGGTCGGCATCGATATTGAAGAAAAAGGCAGAAAGAGCATTCCGGCATCGAAGCGGATTGCGACCGGGAGCGAGCTTGAATACATCGGCGGCGACCCGGAAAAATTCCTGATAATCTGGACTCTCAAGGAGGCGCATCTCAAATGCACCGGCGAGGGAATCCGGAATAATCTCAGAGAAATCTCATTTGATTTATCGGGCGGAAAACCGGTTTCGGATATCCCGGGATTTGAATACACAAGCGAAATAACGGATGATTATGTGCTTGCAGTCTGCACCGGAAACGGTGAGGGCTGACAAGCCTTTTTTATTGTAAATTTTTGGGCAACTTTTGATTTTGCCTGAAAAATTATACGAAAGTCTAAAAATGTCTATATATAATAATTGTATTTTTTTATATTATATTGAAGGTCGGCGCAAAGAAAAAAACTACGCCGCCCTATGAGGATTGAAATGAAAGATTTTTATGTTCCGGATCTAAGGGAATTGCTCGACAATTCCGCCGAAAAATTCGGCGACAAAACATTTATAAAATATTTCGACGGCAATACCGTAATCGAAAAGAGCTACAAAAAAGTAAGGGATGATTCTCTTGCCGTATGCAGATGGCTTATTCACAATTCGGTATGCAACAAGCATATCGCCATCGCGGGCAGGACTTCCTATAATTTCATCATCTACTTTTTTGCGGTTCTTCTCAGCGGCAATGTCGCCGTTCCTTTTGACCCCCAGCTCTCCGTCAGGGATGCAATCAAGCTCTTTGACGACGCGGATATCGATGTGATTCTCCACGAGGATGAATTCGGCAGCAACGCGGAAGAAATCATGACCGCTCGGCCGAGAATCTGTAAAACCGTTAACCTGAGCAATGATTCCGAATTCAACCGCATTATCGATAAATATACCGATAATCCGAAATACGCCGCCCTCTCAGATTTCAGGGTGGATAAGAATAAATGCGCTCTGATAATCTACACCAGCGGCACTACCGGCAAGAGAAAGGGCGTCATGCTCTCAACCTATTCGCTGATTGCGAATATCATGTATACCGATTACTGCCAGGCGCTGGACGAAGGCAGAGTTGCCCTCTCCGTTCTGCCGATGCATCATATATATTCTTTCTCCGGCGACTGCATCCGCAACCTGCAGGACGGCGTCACGGTCTGCATAAATAAAGATCTGCGCGAGCTCAACACCAATCTCGCAAGATTTGAGCCGAATGTCGTGCGACTTGTTCCGATGATGGCGCAGTCTCTTCTCAGCAGAATCAAGGTGCTGACTTCCAAAAAGAATAATCCGCTCACTCTCAAAGAGGCGAGAGAAAAGGTATTCGGCAAGAATATAACCTGGCTCATTTCGGGCGGCGCATACCTCAATCCCGAGCTGGTCGAAAGCTACAATGAGCTCGGCATCTACCTCAGGCAGGGCTACGGCATGACCGAGGCAGGCTGCAGAATCTCCGTGCCCGATGAGACGGTTTCGGTCGAATCGGTCGGCAGAGTCATCGACATCTGCGATGTCCGCACTCAGAACGGTGAAATTCAGGTCAAGACTCCTTCCGTTATGCTCGGATATTACAAAATGCCCGAGGAGACAAAGAAAATGTTTACGGTTGACGGCTGGCTCCGCACGGGCGACCTCGGCTACGTGACCGAAGACAGGCAGCTTTTCATCACCGGCAGGCTCAAGAACCTGATTATTCTCTCGGGCGGCGAAAACGTATCCCCCGAGGCGATTGAAAAGAAATTTGCTCCAATCCACGAGGTTCAGGAAGTTCAGATTTATGCGGAGAACGACCGCATAGTCGCCGAAGTTTTCCCGAATAAAGAATACTGCTCGATAAACGGTATTTCGGATATAGAAGGCATAATCAAGGAAAAAATCAAGGTGATGAATTCGACCGCAAAGGCGTCCCACATTATTGCGGAGGTCCGCATGAGAGACGTCCCGTTTGACAAGACGCCGAGCGGCAAACTCAAGAGAAAGGAAACCGTAGTAGCAAAATGAGCAAACCGACAGTTTACCCGTTCACACCTGCGCAGGAAATGATAAATTTCATGCTGAAGTATTCTTTCTTCCATAAGCAGGTAATCCAGATTCCCGCTTCGATAGTAGTGAAGAGGAAAATCAATTTCGACATTATGCAGAAGGCACTCGAGAAGGAAATCGAGAGAAACGACTGCATGAGATTACGCTTCTCAAAGAAGGGCGGATTCACCCAGTATTTTGAAGAGAAAGTCGATATCGGCAAGATTCCCGTAATGAATTTCAAGAGCGATAAAGAGCAGGATGAATTTCTGACCGCTGACGCTCAGAAGCCGATAAAATGCTTCAAGGGCGAAACCTACCGCATCTTTTTCTTCAACACTGCAGACGGCAGAAACGGCATCTACATCAACGTCATCCATCTCGCGATGGACGCGCCCGCCGTATTCATCTTCTTCGACGATCTGCTCAAGGTCTATGAGGCGCTCGAAAACGGAACCGAGATGCCGAAGCCTCTCGGCAGCTATGAAGCGGCAATCAAGAAGGAACTCGAATATATAAACAACGCGGAAAAAGTTCAGGCGGATAAGGACTTCTATGTCAATTATTTCCTCAAGGACGGCGAGCCCATCTGGAACGGCGTCATGGGCCCCGACCCGCTTGACAAAACGAGAATAAAGAAAAAGAAGCCCGACCTTCGCGCCTGCGGCAGCTTTGACCCGATTCACGACACCGCAGTTCTCGAAAAGAGAACTCTCTCCGTTGAAGACAGCAGGGTGATTCT
>CAMUZD010000167.1 GCA_947165115.1 uncultured Clostridia bacterium | reverse complement strand
ACTTGTTGAAGGCAAAGATTTCTCTATAAACGTTATCTCAAAATCCGGCACAACCACCGAAACGGCTGTTGCTTTCCGCATCTTCAAGAAGCTTGCCGAGGATAAATACGGCAAGGAAGAAGCGGCTAAGAGAATATATGTTACAACCGATAAGCAGAAAGGCGCGCTGAAGGCTCTCGCTGACGCTGAGGGTTATGAAGAATTTGTTGTTCCCGATGATGTCGGCGGCAGATATTCCGTACTTACCGCTGTCGGTCTGCTTCCTATTGCAGCTGCAGGCATCGATATTGATGCCCTTATGCAGGGCGCGGCTTCTGCGAGAGAAAAATACACGAATACCGATATTTCTGCAAACGATTGCTATAAATATGCCGCGATGAGAAACCTTCTCTACCGCGCAGGTAAAAAGATTGAGATTATGGTTTCTTACGAGCCCTATATGCTTATGTGGAATGAGTGGCTCAAGCAGCTCTTCGGCGAGAGCGAGGGCAAGGACGGCAAGGGCATCTATCCCTCATCCGTCATCTTCTCAACCGACCTTCATTCAATGGGCCAGTATATTCAGCAGGGCGAAAGAGATCTGTTCGAAACAGTGCTCTGGGTCAAGAATCCCATAGCCGATATCGATATTCCTTTTGATGAGACAAATGGCGACGGCCTCAATTTCCTCTACGGAAAGACCATGCACGAAATCAACGGCAACGCCCATGACGGCACGGTTCTCGCCCATACCGACGGCAATGTTCCCAATATCCTTCTTACAATCGATAAGCAGGATGAATTCAACCTTGGCGAGCTTATCTATTTCTTTGAGCTTGCCTGCGGTATCAGCGGCTATGTGCTCGGCGTGAATCCGTTTGATCAGCCCGGTGTTGAGAGCTATAAAAAGAATATGTTTGCACTGCTCGGCAAACCCGGCTATGAGGAACTCGCTAAGGAGCTTAAAGAAAGATTATAAGAAATTTTACATATATCGGAGGCAATTATTATGGTTTCACTCATTATCGGCAACAAAGGTTCGGGCAAAACCAAGAGGCTCATCAATCTCGTAAACGAGGCAATTGAACGCTCCAACGGAAACGTGGTCTGCGTCGAAAAAGAGCGCCTTCTGATTTACGATATCAACTACCGCGCAAGACTTGTTGAGACCGATCATTACAAAGTCAGCGGTTATGATGCTTTTTACGGTTTTCTTAGCGGTATTGTAGCGGGCGACCACGATATCACCGATGTTCTTGTTGATGCCACGCTCAAAATCGGCGGCAGAGATTATCAGGCGCTTGCCGCTTTTCTCAAGAAGGTATCCGAGCTCAGCAAGATTTCCGATCAGGATTTCACATTTACCATTTCTGCAGATGAATCCGAATTACCCAAAGAAATCTTTGAATATTGCGAAAAAATCTGAAATTTTTATTGACAAAATCAGTGATTGACTATATAATATCTTTTGCGTGATTTTTGAGAATTATTATGATTATTGATCTTGAACCTTTCTTCGACGTCGAAGGCATGGTTAAGGAGCTTGATTACACCGTTGATTTGTCGGGTGAAGAGTTTCTCGGTGAGAAGCCTTTTGAGACGCCCGTCAAGGTCAAAGGAGCAATTTCCAATCATTCCGGCATCGTCTCTGTTGAAGCGATTGCGGATTTCACAATGTCCGTGTGCTGCGACAGATGCGCAAAGCCGATCGAATTCCCTTATGATGTTGAAATAAATCACACACTCGTTGCTTCGCTCAATGACGAAGAGAATGATGAGCTGCTTCTGGTTGAGGATATCAAAAACTTCAATCTTGATGAGCTTGTCAGCGACGATATTTTTCTTGATCTTCCTTCAAAGTTTCTTTGCAGTGAAGATTGCAAAGGCCTATGCCCCAGATGCGGCAAAGACCTCAACGACGGTCCATGCAGCTGCCAAAAAGAGATAGATCCGCGTTTTGCGGCTTTGACGCAGCTTCTTGATAATTGATAAGTAATGTTTAATAAGCCCGAATAAGGAGGTGCTTTAGAATGGCAGTACCTGCAAGAAGAGTTTCCAAGGCAAGAAGAGATAAGAGACGCTCAAGCGTGTGGAAGATTGATGCTCCCGCACTGGTTAAATGCCCCAACTGCGGCGAATACAAGAGAGCGCACAGACTCTGCCCCGAGTGCGGTTATTATAACGGCAGACAGGTAGTAGTCAAGGAAGCTGACTGATGTATGGGCAGGGAGCACCCTGCCTTTTTACTTGCAAAATCATTTTTACCGAAACGCTTTGACCGGGAGAGTAGAAGCGAAAAAGATTCCAGAGAGATTCATGCTGCTGTGATTGAATCATCCGATTCGCTTTGAAGTTCGCCCGCGAGCGGCTGCAGTGAAAGGCTTGTTTGCCGATTAGTTGCGGACGGCGGTCCCGTTATAACCTCGAGAGCCCGTTCTTTATGAGCGGGAACGCAGGGTGGCACCGCGGATTAAATTCGTCCCTCATTGTCTTTTGACGATGAGGGCTTTTACTTTATCGAAAGGATTTGATAACAATGTTTGAAAAACCCTAAGAGCTGAAAAAACTTTTTAATAAGAAATCGTCTAAGTCAGACGCGTCCGCCGAAATCTAGCATCTCAGAATCGAATTTCTCGGAAAAAAGGGCCTGATTGCGGCTCTGATGCAGGAGCTCAGAAATGTTCCCAACGAGAATAAAAAAGAGGCGGGTCAGAAGATAAACGAGGCGAAGCAGTATATAGAAAACGCTATCGCCGAAAAACTCGCCGAAATCAAAGAGAAAGAAATTGAGATGCTCATCAATGCCACCGAGAGCTATGATGAGACTATGCCCGTCAGCGTTGACTACGGCTCATATCATCCGATTACCCTCGTTCAGCGCGAGGTTGAGAATATCTTCCTTTCAATGGGCTTCAATGTTGAGGATTACAGCGAAATCACCGATGACTACAACTGCTTTGAAGCGCTGAATATTCCGAAGCACCATCCCGCGAGAGATATGCAGGATACTTATTATCTCAGCTCCAATCAGCTTCTTAAAACTCATACCTCCGCCGCTCAGAATACGATTCTCAGAAAATATAAGAGCAATCTCGAGTCCGGCAACCCCATCCGCGCCATCTTCCCGGGCAGATGTTTCAGAAATGAAAAAATCGACGCCTGCCATGAGAATACATTCTTCCAGATGGAAGGCATTATGGTGGATAAGGATATCTCAATTTCAAATCTTATATACTTTATGAAAACTATGCTCTCCGAAGTTTTCCAGAGGGATATTACCGTGCGTCTTCGTCCCGGCTTTTTCCCGTTCGTTGAGCCCGGATTTGAGCTTGACATTCAGTGCTCAATCTGCGGCGGCAAGGGTTGTGCATCCTGCAAGGATTCCGGCTGGCTTGAGCTCTGTCCCTGCGGTATGATTCATCCCAATGTTCTCACTGCCGCGGGTATAGATCCCGAGGAATACACCGGCTTCGCGTTTGGTCTCGGCCTTACCAGACTTGCAATGATGAAATACGAAGTCAAGGATATCCGCCTTTTCAACAGCGGCAATCTCAAAGAGCTCTCGCAGTTCACCGATGTTTCGTTCACTCATCCCGAAGAGAGCAAGGAGGCATAAGAGATGTTTGTATCAATTAACTGGATTAAAGAATATGTCAATCTTGACGGTCTCGATGTCAAAAAGCTTATAAATACATTTACCCTTGCTACCGCCGAGGTTGAGGATGTCTATGTAAAAGGCGCCGATATTGAGAATGTTGTAGTCGGCGAAATCAAATCCGTTGAGGAGCATCCCGAATCAAAGAAGCTTCATCTTCTCAAAGTTGACGCCGGCTCAAAAGTCGCGAATATCGTCTGCGGCGCCCCGAATGTCAGAGAGGGTATGAAAATCGCGCTTGCACTCGCTCCCGCTAAGGTCCCTGCAGGTGAAATAATCGTCACTAAGGTTGCGGGCTATGAGAGCGAAGGCATGTGCTGCTCGGGCAAGGAGCTCGGCATAAGCGACGATCACAGCGGCATTCTTGAGCTTCATACCGATGCCCCCAACGGCACCGATATCAAGAGCATTTATCCGATTGACGATATAATTTTTGAAGTTGACAATAAGTCCCTCACCAATCGTCCCGATCTCTGGGGTCATTACGGTATTGCGAGAGAATTCGCGGCGCTCACCGGCAGAGAACTGAAACCTCTGAAACTCGGCGATTTAAGCTATGACGGCGATTATCAGGTTCCTGTCAGAATCGGCAGGGAAGATCTTGTTTACAGATACACTGCTCTGAAGATGGATAACATCACTGTCAACGAGAGCCCTCTCGATATGCAAATCCGCCTCTATTACTGCGGAATGAGAGCTATCAATCTGCTCGCCGATGTCACCAACTATATTATGCTTGAAATCGGTCAGCCGACCCACGCTTTCAATGCCAACATGATAGATGCTATCGCTGTCGATACTCCGAAGGCTCCCTGCAAATTCACCACCCTCGATTCCGTCGAGAGAGATATTGATGAGAATACCCTGATGATTTACAATAACGATACTCCCGTAGCCATCGCCGGCATTATGGGCGGTCTCGATTCCGAAATAGTCGAGGATACGGGCGCCGTAGTGCTTGAGAGCGCCTGCTTTGACGGTGTCAGCGTGCGTAAATCCTCATCCCGTCT
>CAMUZD010000166.1 GCA_947165115.1 uncultured Clostridia bacterium | reverse complement strand
ACTCCGCGGCGGCACAGCTGCTGTTCTCGTTGAGCCCGTAGGCCCCGAAAGCGGAACAAGACCCGTTGATTTCGATTATAACAAAGGCGTTCGCGAACTCTGCGACAAATACGGCGCACTGTTCATCATGGACGAAGTTGTTACCGGTTTCCGTATCGGTCTCGGCGGCGCTCAGGGTTACTTCGGCGTCACTCCCGACCTCACCATCTTCGGCAAGGTCGTTGCGGGCGGCTATCCGTCAGCAGGCGGCGTCGGCGGCAAGAAGGAATTCGTCAGCGGCATGGCCGCAGGTGTCGGCACAATGATGAAGAGAGCTTATGTCGGCGGCACTCTCGCTGCAAACCCGCTCTCAGCATTCGCAGGCTACACCGCAATCCAGGAAATCGAAAAGACCAACGCCTGCGAGAAGGCGGGCAAGGCGGGCGACAGAATGACCGCAGGTCTCCAGAAGCTCATCGACAAGTATTCGCTTCCGTTCGTTGCTTACAACCAGGGCTCCATCTGCCATCTTGAGTGCTCCGGCGCAATGAGCTATGACTTCTCCTCGATGTTCCTTCCCAATTCCGTTATTCCCATGCTCAAGGCAAAGCCCGAAATGCTCCGCAGAAAGGTTGCCATGGAGCAGATGGGCGCGGCCTATATGGCTCACGGTATCGTTACCCTCGCGGGCTCCCGTCTGTACACCTCACTCGCTGATACCGATGAGGTTGTTGACGATGCTCTCAACCACTTTGAGGATGTCTTCAAGACCGTCACAAAGTGCACCAGAAATCTTGACAAATAATCAAAGCTTATTCTCAGTGAAGGGACTTGCTCTGCAGGTCCCTTTATTCAGCCGAAAAGGAGCAGTTAGATGAGTTTACCTTCGGTCAGCGTAATCATCCCCGCGCATAACGAGGAGAAATATGTCGAAAGATGCATAAAATCGATAAATGAGGCCGCGTCTGTTTACGGCGGCGAGGTCAGCATTATCGTTGTCTGCAACCGCTGCACGGACCGCACAGCTCAGCTCGCGGAAAGCGCAGGCGCGAAAGTCCTGTTCAATGAAGACAGATGCATAGCGAAGGTCCGCAATGACGGAATTAAAGCGGCTCAGAGCGATATAATCCTCACTATCGACTGCGACAACCGAATGACTCCGGGCACGATAAAGGAGGCCGTCTCTCTGCTTGAAACGGGCAGATACATAGGCGGTGGCGCGCCGATAAGATTTGAGCGCTATTCTTTCCCGCTCCGGTGCAACGACATTATGTGCCGCGTCTCCTTCGGGTTGACGGGCCTTTACTGCGGCATCTTCTGGGCTGAGAAATCAACCTTTGACGCCGTCGGCGGATTTACCGAGAAGAAGGCTATGGAGGATGCCGACACGGCGAAGATAATCAAAAAATACGGCAAAAAGCTCGGCAAAAAATACACCGTCCTCAGAGAGAATCATCTTATAAACTCCACGCGCAAATACGATGACCTCGGCGACTGGCTCTATTTCAAGCTGATGTTTAAGAATGTCGGTGCTTTTATCAAAGCCGCCTTCGGCAATAAAAAAGATCTCGATAAACTCCTCGATGAGCTTTTCTATGATTATAACGATAAATAAAACATTGCATATCTATTATTATTGTGATAAAATATTAAGGTAAAATCTATTCAGAGGGAGAGGTATTATGTCAGTATCACCGCTTTCAAAACTCGTCTGCAGAACCTATCAGGCAGGCTTCAAGCTTGTTATGGGAACAGATTTCTTCAACTGGAAAGAGCCCGTTCTTCTTGAGGGCCCCGGCTCCATCAGAAAGCTTCCCGAGCTTGTCAAGTCAAAGGGCATCGGCTGTGTCCTTATCGTTACCGATAAAGGCCTCACCGGTCTTCATCTGCTCGATTCGCTCTATGAGGAGCTTGAGAATTCCCATATTGAATACAGGGTCTTTGATGATGTTCAGCCCAATCCTTCAATCGAAAATATCGAAGCCGCGAGAGACGCATATTTCAGAGGCGGCTGCGAAGCGATAATCGCTTTCGGCGGCGGCTCTCCGATGGACTGCGCCAAGCTCGCCGGCGCGAGAGTGGCTAATCCGAATACCTCAGTCAGAAAGATGCGCGGCCTTCTAAAGGTCCGCAAGCCCCTGCCTCCGCTCTTCGCAGTGCCGACCACTGCGGGCACAGGCTCCGAAGTTACTCTTGCCGCAGTTGTCACCGATGAGGAAACTCACGAGAAATGCCCCGTAAACGATCCCAAACTCCGCGCGGGTTATGCGGTTCTCGATCCGGAGCTTACCGTCGGTCTTCCTCCCCATGTAACTTCAACTACCGGTATGGATGCTCTTACCCACGCCGTTGAGGCTTATATCGGCAGAAGCAACGTCGCAAATACCGAAGATTTCGCGAAGAAAGCGGTTAAGCTTATCTTTGACAATATCCAGACCGCTTATAAAGACGGCAAGAATATCGAAGCGCGCGGCAATATGCTCAAAGCCTCATACTACGCAGGTATGGCTTTCACTAGAGCTTATGTCGGCTACGTTCACGCAATCGGCCACAATCTCGGCGGTTTCTATCATGTTCCCCACGGCCTTGCCATGGCTGTTATTATGCCCTATGTTCTCGATTATTACGGCGAAGCCGCTCAGACAAGGCTTGCCGAGCTCTATGACATAGCGGGCTTTGACGCAACAGGTCTCACCGAGGCGCAGAAGGCTCAGGGCTTCATCGCGAAGATCAGAGAATACAACGCCGCCATGGGCATTCCCGAGCATATCGACGGCATCCTCGAGAAGGATGTTCCGACCATCGCTCAGAGAGCGCTCAAGGAGGGCAATCCTCTCTATCCCGTGCCGAAGCTTATGGGATTTGACGAGTGCATGGCGCTTATCAGACAGATCGGCAATCTTAAATAAAAACAGGGGAGGCATCAACCGACGCCTCCCTCTTTTAAGGAAAGAACAAAATGAAATATGATGTAATTATCGTGGGTGCGGGCCCCGGCGGAATCTACTCCGCCTATGAGCTTATCACCAAAAATCCGGAGCTGAAAATTGCCGTTTTCGAGGCAGGCAACGAGCTTGCAAAGCGCAAATGCCCGATTGACGGCGACAAAGTCAAGAGCTGCATCAACTGCAAAACCTGCTCGATTATGAGCGGATTCGGCGGCGCGGGCGCGTTCTCCGACGGCAAATATAATATCACAAACGATTTCGGCGGCACGCTCTATGAGTATATCGGCAAGGAAAAAGCCATTGAGCTTATGGAATATGTCGATTCAATCAATATGGCAAACGGCGGCGAGGGGACTAAGCTCTATTCCACGGCCGGCACAAGCTTCAAAAAGAAGTGCATTGAGAATAAACTCACCCTGCTCGACGCTTCGGTCCGCCATCTCGGCACGGATAAGAACTATGTAGTGCTCGAGAATCTTTATAATAAACTCAAAGATAAAATCGATTTCTTTTTCATGACTCCGATAAATTCGGTCAGAAAGACCGAAGGCGGCTATGAGGTCGTCTATGACGGCGGCAGTGCGGATGCGGAATACTGCATTATTTCTGTCGGCAGAAGCGGCAGCAAATGGATGCAGACCGTCTGCGAAGAACTTGAGATTCCCACCGAATCTAACCGCGTTGATTTAGGTGTCAGAGTTGAGCTTCCCGCGGTTGTCTTTGAGGGAATCACCGATGAACTCTACGAGGGCAAGATAGTTTACAGAACCCAGAAATTTGAAGACAGAGTTCGCACATTCTGCATGAATCCCCACGGCTCGGTAGTCAATGAGAATACCAACGGAATCATCACCGTCAACGGCCACAGCTACGAGGACCCCGCGCTTCAGACGGATAATACGAATTTCGCCCTGCTTGTCAGCAAGCATTTCTCTTTTCCGTTCAAAAACAGTAACGAATACGGCGAGAGCATTTCACGTCTTTCAAATATGCTCGGCGGGGGAGTAATAGTCCAGCGCTTCGGAGACCTCGAGAGAGGCAGAAGGAGCACCGTTCAGCGCATTCTCGAAGGCAGCGTTACCCCGACTCTGAAGGCAACTCCCGGGGACCTGAGCCTTGTGCTTCCCAAGCGTATTCTTGACGGAATTATCGAAATGATTTATGCCCTCGATAAAATTGCCCCCGGCACCGCAAATGATGATACGCTGCTTTACGGCGTCGAGGTTAAGTTTTATAATATGGAGGTCAAGGTTGACAATAATCTTGAATCCGTCCATAAAGGTCTCTATGTCATAGGCGACGGCAGCGGAGTCACACATTCTCTCTCCCACGCCTCCGCCAGCGGCGTCCATGTCGCCCGCAGGATACTCGATAAAGCATAACATAACAAAAGAGCAGGGTCAGAAGACCTTGCTCTTGTCATTTTTGTTCTCGATTGAAAGCTCGTCAGCGTTGCCTTTCCGCCTGTTATTTCCACTTTATAAACCACGCAGTTCTTTATCGGCATGGCCCAGACGTTTTCTTCCGCTTCTTCGCCGTAAAGATTCCTGAGTATCGAGCGCAGTGCGATTCCGTGTGTGACTATAAGTATATTGCCCGAATCGTTTCCGCTTATCACTCTTTCAAGGAATCCGCCCGTCCTCGCGACGAGAGACTGAATTCTCTCAACCGTTTCGGGAGGATCGGTATTTTCGGGGTCGTGAATGAAGTCCCAGAGTTCTTTGCCGATTTCAGAATAG
>CAMUZD010000165.1 GCA_947165115.1 uncultured Clostridia bacterium | reverse complement strand
GGAATTTGTAGTTATCTATACTCATTTGGAATTTCGATATGAAATGTCTCACACAATAACTTCACATCATGTGCATCATTTTCATCAAACTCGTATCCCAGATGGAACATTACTTGACTATATGGTTCAATACAGGAAACCTCTATTTCCTCAATTCTTCCTTTACCCGAAAAAGTTTCTACCGGAAAACAATCCCCATCATAAAGAATTTCACCTTCGTCCGTATATTCAAAACAATGCAAATCAATAATTCTGTTTTTCAAATCTTCCCATACAGTATGGTTCAATGTTGTATATTCCATCTTAATCTCATAAAAGCCATTAGCTTTCATTATTTCTATAAAGTTCTGATAATCGTTCTTTTCTACAAAAATGTCAATATCATTATGGGCTCTTGACTGATATCCAAGAAGAGCATCTACACCCCAGCCACCATCAAGAAAGACTTTAATCTCCGCATCTATTGCAAATTGAAGAATCTGTTTTACATCTGTTATATTGACCATCTTATCATCTCCGCAAATTCCGATTTGTTGAGATAATTATACCGCAAAACAACACAGCCGGTCAATAGCATAATATCGTTTCAGAAGGCATAAAAATATCCCCGGAGCAGAGGAGAGTTTCCAAAGCTTCGGGGGTGTTTGTCTTATATCAGAGTTTGTTCAATCAGCTTTCGCAGAGCATCATCACTGAACGGCTTCGGATAACCGGTAATGCGTGCTTCATCCTGTGCTTTCATAACTATTTTTTCTATGTCGTTTCTGTCAGCTTTAACCTGAGACACATCAATACCTGAGTCAGCTATCAGACGGTCAACCGCGTTTATAAAGTCTGAGGAAGTTTCTCCGATGCCGCAGGCGCGGGCAAGACATGAAAGAGGAGCATCCATATAGGGCTTTGAAACGTTGAGTACTGCTGTGAATACAGATGCGATTGCAAGCCCGTGAGGAATATGATATATCTCACCGATTCTGTGCGCTATGGCGTGTATATAACCTGTTCCTGCGCGTCTGAAAGCAATGCCTGCCTTATGAGATGCAGTAAGCAGTTTTGCCCTTGCGTTGATATTTTCAGGATTTTTAACTGCCTCCGGCAGATTTGCGAAAATATCCGCAACAGCCTGCGGCGCATCTTCTGTATCTTCAGCGAAATGAGGCGCGTAAAGACTTACAGACGCTTCAACCAAATGGCTCAGGGCATCTATTGCCGTGTATGCTGTTGTCGATTTCGGTACGGAAACTGTCAGTTGAGCATCGAGCAGAACGATATCAGGAATAAACTTTGTGCTGACAAATGGTTTCTTTTTGCCCTCGTTGTCTGTTATTACAGCATAAATGGTCGCTTCGGAACCTGTGCCCGCGGTGGTAGGTACGGCTATGAACGGAACACAGCGTGAGGCCTTGGAGTTGAGTTTGCAGATATCATCTGTTGCGGAATCCGGGTTTGCAGCGCGAAGAGCGGTGATTTTTGCAAGGTCAAGCACCGATCCTCCTCCGACGGCAATAACACCGTCACAGTTTCCGCGGCAATAAGCTTCAAGTATTTTGTCAGCATCCGCGAGAGTCGGCTCGCCTGCAATTTCTGTGTAAATTTCAAATCCTTTGAATTGCCCGAGCGCTGTTTTCAGCGGACCGTTATTTGCCGCAGAATCAAATGTGATTACAAGAGGATGGCTGATTCCAAGTTCAGATGCGGATTCATTAAGTCCTGAGATACATCCGACAGAATCAATCACCTTGCTCCCGGGTATCTCAGCGTCCTGCAGAACGCCGAGGAAAAGTTTCTGAATATATGTCATTGTGCCGCCTGTGGAACGAACGGGATTTGTCTTGTACGGCTCAAATCCCAGGCAGTGATTGCCCAGAAGCAGATAACTTGCACCGGGAACAGACCAGTTCAAGCCGCATTCACGCATAGCGTCCGCTGTAAAATCGCAAATGACATCTACGTTTTCACTTCGTGCAGAGATAAGAGAGTAGAACTCAAACACATGTATATCTCTGTCTTCGGTGTTTGCCATTATCGACTCGATTGTTTCAACGGTTGACGCTTCGCGACAGGGAACACCGAGCATAGAGAACAAATCTCTTGTGGAAATATAGTTTGTATTGATAATATGATAGATTTCGTTGATTTCAGGTTTAAGTGAAAGCGCTGCAACAGCCGATGCGGCTTCATCCACCGCTGTCAGATCCATCGGGAATTTATCCATATTATCGTTAACAATTCCAAGCTTCAGAATTGCGCGGATACGGTGTAAAAATCCGTTATCATCGGCGTTCGGCTGGAACATTCCGTCGCTCCGGCGCCATGTGAGGTTGCCCATACGGAAAATGTTTGCCTCAAGTCCTTCCCTGCGTGCTTCAAGGACAAGGCGTTCAGCTTCATATTTGCTGTGAACATAAACATTATCTTCATAATGCTGACCGATATACAGTACCTCTTCGTCAAAGCGTGCGTTGCTGCGGTCTTCAATAACAGTTCCCGCGCCGTGCAGGCTGACGGTTGAAGTGTGCTGCAAAACTGCGTTTGCCTTTTTTGCAAATTCAATTATATTTTTAGTGCCTTCAACATTTGTCCTTGCAAGGTCGGCATAGTCGCCCGCGTGGTGAACGTTTGCCGCCATATGGATTACGGTGTCAACCTGAGTTGTCAGGGAATCGTAAAGTTCATTGGTCAGACCGAGATTCTTGCGTTCGACATTACCGGTAACGAAATGCACTTTGCTTATATCGGTGCTTCCGAAGTAATATGACATTCTGCGGATAAAACGCTCACGGCTGCGGACAAGAGCCCATATTGTTACATCCTGCTTAAGCAATTCATATATCACATGAGCGCCGAGGAAACCGCTTGCGCCTGTAACAAACACTACCTTTGCCGCGCCGGAGCGTGTGCCGCCTTTTGTCTCGCGTATAAGGTCATTGACACGGCTTTCGTTTTCTTCGTTCTTTTCTTCAAGCATTTTTTCCATTTTAGCGGCAAGAAGACCGAAAAACGGATTGTCATAAATAAGCTGAGGCTCAATGTTCAGAGCAAGCGCAAATTCAATGGAAGTAAGACTGTCTCCGCCCAGAGCAAAGAAGTTGTCATCAATACCGATTTCGTCAACCGTAAGGAACTCAGCGGCTGTTTTACATACCTTCTTCTGCATCTGAGTTACGGGCGGGTTGATTTTTCTCGGAGGATTCTTGTGCTCGTAGTCACGCACTATCTTTAATGAATTGTTGCGGCGGAAAGGAACCTCGCGAAGCACATAGCGCGAAATGCGCTGAAATGCCGACAGTCCTTCATTGACACGCTGCAGCATATCAATCATATAGCCGTCAATATCAGTAATACCGTTCTCTTTTATAAATTCCTGATCAAGGAATATTTCGGCAACAACAGCGGTGCCGTCTCCGTAACAAACCACTTCCTTGACTGCCTTTTCATTGGCGAAACGGTCCTCAAGCTGTTCTGCCGAAACATTTTCACCGTTATCAAGAAGAATAAGGTTCTTGCATCGTCCGGTCAGGAAAAGAAAACCGTCATTGTCAAAATAGCCCAGATCGCCCGTTTTGAAATAACCGTCTTCTGTGAAAGCTTCCGCGGTGGCTTTCTCGTTTTTATAGTAACCGATAAATACAGAAGGCCCTTTTACAAGCACTTCTCCGTTGCGGATGACGACATCCATACACGGAATGGGTTTACCGACTGAACCGGCGCGGTGTGTGTTTACGGCGTTATTTGCAATTATCGGAGCGCATTCCGTCATACCGTATCCGTTGAGTACCGGAACACCGGTCATGCCGAAGCGGGTGGCAAGTTCCGGCTCAAGAGGAGCGCCGCCGCAGACAATGTCATTGAGATTACCGCCGAAAAAGGCTTTGACCGCCTGCTGCTCGGTAAGGTCGGGCCTGCTTCCGGCAAATTTAAGAGCGCCGAACATCAGTTTTTTTGCAATCAGCGGAACTACCGACATGGAATCGGGCTTGAATGAACGTATATTTTCAAGCAGGTTGGGAATTGCGTCGTTCATAAAAAGATTATGGCCGTTTGAGATACCTCTTGCTATTGTCGCCGTGAGACAGAAAGCGTGATGAAGCGGCAGCACACATATCTGTGAGTGCGCAGGAATTGAAGCGTGAACGCTTGTCGCGGACAGAACAAAATTCCGGTGAGTAAGCATAACTCCCTTGGGGAATCCGGTTGTGCCCGATGTAAACATAATGGCGCATACCGAATTGCCGTCAGGCTCTTCGGTATATTCGCCGGCATATTCTCTGAGAAGATCCTCAAAGCCGAGAATTCCGTCTTCACCGTCAGCATCCAGCAGAATATAGTATTCCACACACGGAGCTTCCTGTTTCATCTGATTGATCAGGTCTTTATGAGCGTTGTCGAGAAAAACAGCTTTGCAGTCGGCAAAATCAACCAGTTTACAAAGCTGCTGAGGAGTTTCGCCCGCCGCAAGAGGGACCGAAACAGAACCTGATGAAACAATTCCGAAATGTGCGGCTAGCCAGGCATAAGAATTTGAAGCAATAATAGCGGCGTGAGCGCCTTTAAGACCGTTTTGAATTAAGAACCTGCTTACGGCCTGCGTTTCAGCCTGAAAGTCGTTATATGTTTTACTCTCAAGACCGTCCGCTGTTTTATATGTGCAAAACGGGTTTTCCCCGTAGTTTTCAGCAGCATAGTCCACCA
>CAMUZD010000164.1 GCA_947165115.1 uncultured Clostridia bacterium | reverse complement strand
GCAATCGAAGCCGTTCCGGCCACTTGGTTTCAATTCCCCATAGGGGTAAGGTAGCAGACGTTTTAGCAAATACTCCTTAAAAACGTTTGTTTCAATTCCCCATAGGGGTAAGGTAGATAATTTAGTAAATCTTATAAATCAACATCTTTCAGTTTCAATTCCCCATAGGGGTAAGGTAGAATTTAAAATTACCGGCTATACTGCCGAAGAAGGTTTGTTTCAATTCCCCATAGGGGTAAGGTAGGAAGAATATCTCACCCCAGAGGAATTCTCCACGGCCTACGGTTTCAATTCCCCATAGGGGTAAGGTAGTATTCCACCAGGCACAGGTGTGTAGAAATACAGTATTATTTATGTGCTGTTTCAATTCCCCATAGGGGTAAGGTAGGAAACCATTATCAACAAAGTCAAAACCGCAAAGAAACAGGTTTCAATTCCCCATAGGGGTAAGGTAGGGAGCTTGCAGAATGGCTCAGCAGAGCAGAATAAACGTTTCAATTCCCCATAGGGGTAAGGTAGCCTACTATCAAAAATCCTGCATGGTTTCTTGGGTTGAAATGGTTTCAATTCCCCATAGGGGCAAGGTAGTATGCCGACTCCCCCTAAACCACGCTCGCGCCAGCCATTTATGTGCTGTTTCAATTCCCCATAGGGGTAAGGTAGAACAACAATTTGTTGTCAAATTACATTTTATACACAAGATATGGGAAAGCCAAATAAAAAACGGCAAAAAACACGTTTTTTGTTTAGTCGATCTTGCAGACATTTTGAGAAAAGTGTCTGAAAACGGCAGTCAAAAAAATTGAAAAATCCTGTGGTTGACTAAATATATGATCCGATATATAATAAATCGGGAGGCATATTTATGATAAATTTTGATTTTACGGTTGAAGATCTGCTTGCCGGATGCGCGGTGCTGAGGTCAAAAGATAAGTTTTCGCCCGGCTTTGACAAGATGACTCCGGATGCGGCGGATACCTGGATAAGGATAAACGGAGAGAAACTCTGCAGACGGCTGAACGAAGCCGGATACGATGCCATGCCCGCTTCGGGCTTCAATGTGGCGAAGGCGAACGGTCAATACAGACGCCTGGCGCGCCTGACGGCAATTGACAGCGTCATCCAGACCGTGATTATCGAAAAACTGGAGAGCTTTACTCAGAGCGTTTTCTCCCCTCACAGCTTCGCTTATATAAGAGGCAGGGGAACCGGCGCCGCGCTGAAAAAATTCTGCAGTTATGCCGGCAGCTATCCCTACGGAGCGAAAATCGATCCGAAATCATGCTTTGACAATATTGATTTCGATATACTTGAGGCGGCTCTGAAAAAGCTGAATTTCACCATGAAGGCAGCAGGACTTCTCATGGAATTCGCAAAGATGCCCGTGATTGTCGAAGGGCAGGTGCTCAAAAGGGACAGAGGAATCATCCAGGGTGCGCCGGTAAGCGGTCTGCTCTGCAACATCTATTTTCACGCGCTGGATAAAGAGCTAGAGAGCAAAAGAATTCCTTTTATAAGATATGCCGACGATATTGTGATTCTTGCCTCATCCTACAGAGAAGCGAAAGATGCCTGCGATTATATCGGCTCGTTCTTCGAAAAAAATCTTGCGCTGAAGGTCAACAAATCAAAGACCTTTGTCGGCGAGAGCGAGAAAATGGTTTATCTCGGCAATAAATTCATCCGCGACAAAACCGGCAGGGTGGTTATCCGCTCCGGAGAGCGCGGCGCCGCCGTTCATTATGAGTGGTATCAGCACAGACCGATCAATTCCGCAAGAAGCATCGACATTCTTTCGGACGGCATTCTGAGGCAGAAGGACTACTCCGCGTTATTCGATACGGACGCCGCCAAAAGCGTGATTCCTCTTGAGACCGTTGACAGAATCAATATATTCTCAAGCGTGGTTTTTGACAGCGGCTTTCTTGACGCGGTTTCGCGCGCGGGAGTTTATGTGAATCTCTTCGGCAGGGATTATTCCTTCAGGGGCAGATTCATCCCGTCCGGTGCGCTGAAGGATCAGCGACTGATTTTTGAACAGCTTGCGGCTTATAACAATCCTGAGCAGAGACTTCAGCTCGCCAAAGAATTCGATCTCGCCTCGGTGCATAATCTGAGGCTGAATATAAGATACTACAATAAGAATTATCCCGATAAAGCATTCACCTCGGCGCTTAACAGAATCAACGATTTATACCGCCGGATGAAAGAGACGGATGATTATGAGAATCTGCTGCTGATTGAGGCGAAAATCCGCTCGGCATATTACGGATGCTATGACGGATTCCTCAGAAACGACAAATTTGTTTTCGGCGAGCGCTCAAAGAGGCCGCCTCTCAACGAAGTGAATTCAATGATAAGCTTCGGCAATGTGGTGCTCTATAATTACATAGCGACCGAAATCCTAAAATCCTCGCTCGATATCCGTATCGGCTACCTTCACGCATCAAACAGGCGGCTCGAATCGCTCAATCTGGATATTGCCGAAATATTCAGGCCGCTGATTGTTGACAGAATTATTTTTACCCTCATAAACAAGGGCGAAATCAGTTCCGACTGCTTTGAAAGCTCCGGGGACGGCGGAATATATCTCAATGAGGACGGCAAAAGAATTCTTATACGCGAATTCTATAATAAGCTCGGGACCACTCAGATGATAAAGGATAAGAGTTTCAGTTACGCGATGCTGATAGATGAAGAAATCAGAAAACTGACGCGCAGATTCAGAAACGGCGAAAAATACAAGGCTTTCAGGCAGGTGAGATGATGTTTGTGATTCTTTGCTACGATATCGGAATCAGGAGAAACGCGCGGGTAAAGAAGATTGCCCGCAAATACCTGAGGCCCGTTCAAAAATCGGTCTGCGAGGGCTTCATCACCGAGGGAAAGCTGAGGAAGATGTGCGACCAGCTGAAAGCGAAAATCGACCCGGATGAGGATTCGATAGTGATTTACAAGCTCGAAAACGACAATAATCTGCTGAAGCTCAGCATGGGTCAGACGATAAACACCGAAGATTTTGTTTTATAGGAGAAATGATATGCAGATAAAACTTATGTTCCGCCCCGGCAATCCGCTCGCGATTCCCTTCAATTACAATTACCAGCTTCAGAGCGCGCTCTATGCGATGCTCGGCGAGGTGGGGGAATCCGATTTCTGGCATGACAACGGCTTCGGCGAGCAGAATGTATTCAAAGGATTCTGCTTCAGCGGCCTCAGCGGGAAATACAACACCGACAGAGAGAATAAAAAACTGATATTTGACGGCAATGTGTATCTCGAGGTCAGAAGCTCGGAATTCGATTTTATCGATTCTTTTCAAAGATCGCTCGAGAGGCATCCTTATATAAAATTCTTTGATACACGGCTTGATGTCATATCCGCCTCGCTCGAAAACAGGCATCTCGGAAGCGGCAGCTTAATCCTGAAGGCCGATACGCCGGTTGTGATTCATGAGACGGCCGATGACGGGCACACATATTTCTTTAATCCCGATGAGAATGAATTCTATGAGAGAATCTGTCTGAATGCGGCGAAGAAATATGAGACGATAACCGGAAATCAACCGGATGACATTACAATCAGCGCACACGGAGACTACAGAAAGACGGTTACAAAATACAAGAATTTCTATATCACCGGATACACAGGAGAGTTTGAACTGGAAACTTCGCTGAAAATGGCGGAATTCATTTACAATACCGGTCTCGGCGAGAAGAATTCCCAGGGGTTCGGATTTGTCAATACAGCAGACTGAAATAATAAAATAATAATCTCGCTTCCTCCCCGCAGGCATGCCTGCGGGGAGAATTGCTGTTCAGGACGCCGTTTTATTCCAGAGGATTTTTACATTTGAAACAAGTTTTGGTTTTCCAGCTGTAGTTTTCTATTGTTGTTCCTCTTTTGAATCTGTAATTCTTAAAGCCGCATGACGGACAGATGATATAATCGCTGCTACCGGCGTTACCGCCTGATTGTTTCGGAGAGTTTGCTCCGGAGTTTCCGGAAGAAACGTCTGCCATCCTTGACGGAAGCTCAAGAGAAGAGGCATTGGCGCTGAGTTTCGGCAGAGTATAGTCGAACCCGCCTTTTTGCGGCCTGTTTGACATAAACCACTGATGCGGCGCTTTTGAATTGGCGCTGCCTTTTCCGTCATCGGCAACAGGATAGCTGACTGTTTTATCAATTACATAATTATAATTTGAAATCAGTCTGAAATCGGAGAGAGCTTCTTTTTCATCAAACACATCATCCGAAACGCCGAAGCAGTCATATGGCTTAATGTCAATATGGTATCCGTCTGAATAATCACGCATTATTATGTTATCGACAGTAATCTTTACGCTGCCGTAGCCGACGGGTTTGCCGAATCCGAGCTTATGCATGAAGGCGCTGCTTCCGGAATTCTCCCCGATTGTCAGAACCCAGAGAATCTGCTTGAGCTGAGTTTCTGAAATACTGTCGAAATACACTTTGAAATCAAAAGTGCTGCCGGCCTGAGCGGGACAGGTTGCTATATTGCGCTTATTCAACTCGGGAGCAGTTTTCGGCTTGCTGTGAAAATAGAATTTTCTTCCGCGAAGTACAACTCCTTTATCATCGTATGTCCATCTTTTGCCTTTGTTATCCCTGTCGGAGTAGAATTCCACAGATGTGATTTTAGGCGAAGAAAGTTCGGGTATTATTATCTGCTTACCTATCGCGACAT
>CAMUZD010000163.1 GCA_947165115.1 uncultured Clostridia bacterium | reverse complement strand
CCCCTTGTTCGGGTTATCCTCGCCGTCATAGTGCTTGTTCTGAAGCTGGCGGGGAATCGGACCTGTTATACCGCTTTTGACATCGCTCATCGCGGCGTTAATTGCATTATAGGCGGAATTTGATTTCGGGCTGGTTGCCACTAAAATAACGGCATCTGCGAGCGGAATTCTCGCTTCGGGCAGGCCGAGCATCAGCGCCGCGTCAACCGCCGCCTTGACTATCGGAATTATCTGAGGGAATGCGAGCCCGACATCCTCGCTCGCGCAGACCATGAGCCTTCTGCAGGCCGAGGGCAGGTCTCCCGCTTCGAGCAGCCTCGCGAGATAATGCACCGCCGCGTCGGGGTCCGAGCCGCGCATCGATTTCTGATAAGCCGAGATTATATCATAATGCTCATCCGAATCCTTATCGTAGCGCATCGCGCTCGTCTGAGTGAGAGAACGGGCGTTTTCAAGGGTGATTTTCTTAACTTTACCGCCGGGCTGAGCGCTGAGAACGCAGAGCTCGACGCTGTTGAGCGCCTTTCTGACATCGCCTGCGCAGGCGGTTGAAATATGAGGGATAACGCCGTCCTCAATTTCATATTCCTCGCCGGAATCGGCGGCCATTGTGTCAAAACCGCGGTGCACTGCCTTTGCAATTTCATCGGGCGTCACGCTCTTGAATTCAAATACGGTCGAGCGCGAGAGAATTGCGCTGTAAACATAAAAATACGGATTCTCGGTGGTTGACGCAATCAGAGTGATTCTGCCGTTCTCTATGTATTCAAGAAGCGTCTGCTGCTGTTTTTTATTGAAATACTGTATCTCGTCAAGATAGAGCAGAATGCCGTTTACCGCAACGAGCGTATCAAGCTGAGCCACGACGTCTTTAATATCCGCCGTGCCTGCGGTCGTTCCGTTGAGTTTGACAAGGTGCTTGTCCGTGCGCTTCGCGATAATTCTCGCGAGCGTAGTCTTGCCGACACCGGGAGGGCCGTAGAAGACCATATTCGGCACATCGCCCGATTCTATTATATTTCTCAGCGGCATTCCCTGACCTATCAGATGCGTCTGGCCGACCATTTCGTCGATGCTTTCGGGCCTGAGACGGTCCGCGAGCGGTGATGACATATTATCACTCCTTTCCCGTAACTTTAACTGTAATAATATTATCATAAACAGCATAAAAATGCAACCTGACGGAGTGAACAATTATCGCGATTTTGTTTACAATTTGGTTATTGATTACAACAAGTTTTTTTATTATAATATAATGGATTGAATATCTGTTTGCGGAAAGGAAGAATGATTATGCTTTGTCAGAATTGCGGAAAATATGAAGCGACAACTCATATCAAACAGATAATAAACGGAGATATGGCTGAGACTCATCTCTGCCCCGACTGCGCAAATCATCTGGGCTACGGAGATATGTTTTCGGGCTTTGATTTCAGTCTGAGCGGCCTGCTGAGCGGCTTTCTAGGCGATATGCTGCCGCCCGTATCCCTCGGGCCAGTCACAAGATGCGAAAAATGCGGGTGCTCATTTGACGATATAGCGAGAGCCGGCAAGGTCGGCTGCCCCGAATGCTACCGCACTTTCTATGACCGTCTTCTGCCCTCAATTCAGCGTATTCACGGCAAGATAAGCCACGCGGGCAAGACCGGCCAGAGTGCAGGCAACCGCGAAAAGATAGAAACCTCGGGTGAAAAAATCGCGAAACTGCGCGTTCAGATGGATGAGGCGGTAAGGGTTCAGAATTTCGAGAGAGCCGCCGAAATCCGCGATGAAATCAAAAAGCTGGAGGGGGAGAATATCAATGAGTAAATGGTATGCCGAAAAGGGCAGTCAAAGCGAAACGGTCATTTCAACCAGAATCCGCCTCGCCAGAAATATTGATGATTTCGTTTTCCCCTGCAGACTTGATACGGAAGGCAAAAACAAGGTTAATGAGCTTGTGAAAAAAGCCGTTTTTGAATGCTGCGGAGACGGGTTCAGTTATATTTCAATGAAGGATTTATCCCATTTGCAGGCAGTCTCGCTTGCCGAGAGGCACGTCATCAGCCCCGAATTCACTTCCTGCGAGGAGGGTACGGGCCTTATTCTGTCGGATGACGAGAGCGTGAGCATAATGATTTGCGAGGAGGATCATATCCGCCTCCAGGTGATGAAGAGCGGACTTGCCCTCGACGAAGCATATAAAATCGCCGATGAAGCAGACAACGCGCTCGATGAAAAGCTCAGCTACGCCTTCGATGAAAGAATCGGTTATATGACCAGCGGTCCGACAAATCTCGGAACGGCGATGCGTGCCTCGGTATTCCTTCATCTGCCCGCACTGACCTCCTGCGGTCAAATAAACGCGATTGCAAATACCGTCTCAAAGCTCGGCCTGAGCATAGGCGGCGCATACGGCAGCAGGAAGAAGCCGGCAGGCGATATCTATCAGATTTCAAACAGGATAACTCTCGGCATCACTGAGGAAACGGCGGTCGCGAATCTTAAATCGATAGTCCTCCAGCTTATAAATCAGGAGAGAAGCGCCGCGGAGAGAGAAATAAAGAATCCCGCCCTCGAGGACAAGATTTACAGATCTCTCGGTGTGCTTGAAAACGCAAGAATGCTCGGCTCGGATGAATTTATGGAGCTTATCTCTTATGTGAGATTCGGCGCCTCGGCAGGCCTGCTCAATATACCGGTTGAAAGAATCAATGCGCTTATTACCGATATGCAGCCCGCGACAATAGCGGTTTCAAATGAAGACGCGGATACCGTCGCGAAGAGAGATGCCCGCAGGGCGGAGCTTGTCAGGCAGGCACTCGCAGGATAAATTAACAGACAGGGGAATAAAAATGGACAATCAGCTTCAGCATAAACCCGCTCAGGTCAAAGAGGAAATCAAGAAGGTCATAATCGGCAAGGATGAAGTCATCGACGCCGTGCTTATGGCCATGATTGCCGGCGGCCATATAATGCTCGAGGATATTCCGGGAGTCGGCAAGACCACTCTTGCCCTCGCACTTTCAAAGACGCTCTCGCTCGACTATAAGCGAATGCAGTTCACTCCCGATGCCATGCCCGGTGATGTAACGGGCTTTATGATGTATAATAAAGCGACGCTCGAATTTGAATACAAAGAGGGCGCGGTTATGTGCAATCTCTTCCTCGCGGATGAGCTTAACCGTACTTCGCCCAAGACGCAGTCTGCCCTTCTCGAGGTTATGGAGGAGGGGAGCGTTACCGTTGACGGCGTAACCCACGCCCTTCCCTCGCCGTTTTTCGTAATCGCGACCCAGAATCCGCTCGGCTCGGCAGGCACACAGAAGCTTCCCGAATCTCAGCTCGACCGGTTCATGATTCGCCTGACTATGGGCTATCCCGATGCCGAGAGCGAAGCGGTTATACTTAAAAACGAGAGCCGCGACAGAGTCAATATGAGTTCGCTCGCCGCGATTATGACACTCGATGAGATTAAGCAGATGCAGCAGGAAGCCGTGTCGATTCATGTTGAAGATGCGCTCTATGATTATATTTCGGCGCTTATGCAATCGAGCAGAAACAGCGAATGGCTCAGAAGCGGCGTCAGCCCGAGAGGCGGCAAGGCGCTTCTGAAAATGGGCAGAGCCCACGCCTATATCAGCGGCAGGGATTATCTTATTCCCGAAGATCTGCTTTTTGTAATGCCGATGGTCTCATGCCACAGAGTCACCCTCAGCCCCAAGGCAAAGGCGGCGGGGCGCACCGAAGAGGAGATTATAGCCGAAATAATGAAATCGGTCGAAATGCCCGTAATTAAATAAACACATAATAAACAGCACCCGGAAAGGATGATGCGCTTTGATTAAAAACAGAATCGAATACGGCATCATACTTCTTGTCGCGGTGCTGCTTTTTCTTTTCTATCATAACTTTTTCTTCTTCTATCTTCTGCTTATAGCGGTCGCTCTCGCATTTGCAAGTTATGCTATTTCCAAAAAAGCGTTTGCGGGAATCGAAATCAGGGCCGAGATTCCTCTCGACAGCGTAGGCGAGGGGAATGACATACCGATTGATTTCATCATCGATAATTCAACTCCGTTCCCGATGCCCGGAGTGCGCCTTGATTATACGGTGAAAAACGGTTTTTATCCCAATAACGAAAAGCAGGAGATGACTCTGCCCGTAAGGCGCGGAAAGCATTCATTCCGCTGGAAAATCAGCTCTGTCTATGCCGGTATGGTTCTGCTTGAGGGCGAGAGGATGAAAATGCAGGATTATCTCGGACTCTTTGTCTTTGAGCGCGAATGGAAGGTGGACGCGCGCATAACAGTGCTCCCCAATGCCGATGATATCATCATGGATATCGTCGAGAATACGCTTGTCGAGGGTGAGGAGGACGATACGGACGCATCCCTTATGAGCGAGGATGTGACTCAGGTCAAGGAATTCCGCGAGTATGCTCCCGGCGACCGCATGCAGCGCGTCAATTGGAAAATCAGCGCAAAATATGATGATTTATATGTCAAGGAATTTGAAAAGCTCTATGACAGGACTCTCGCCCTGCTTGTTGAGCTTCGACGCGACAGCGAAGAAATAGGTTTTCTTGATGAGCTGATTACCGCATTCTGGTCGGCGGCGGTCAGGCTTATAGATATGGAGATTCCGTTCAGGGTTCAGTGGTATGATAAAAAAGCGGGCAGATTCTGCGGCGAAAACGTAAACGACGAGGATACTCTTATTGATGCCGTCAATCAAATTTTTATGATGCTTACTTATATTATTAAATCCAAAATCATATAAG
>CAMUZD010000162.1 GCA_947165115.1 uncultured Clostridia bacterium | reverse complement strand
CGCTCGTCAAGGATAATCCCGATTACCGCAGGCCTCAGGTCTGGTATACAAGAAACGGCAAAACCAATCCCTATAAAGATTCCGCAACATGGAAACCCAGCCCGGATTGATTCCCCGCGCAGATAACGTTACCGATTCCGACAGAAGGAGATAACTTATGGCAGACGATAACAATAAGAGCAATATTCCCGAAGGTATAAGCAATCTCAGCGATGAGGAAGCGATTACCGAGATTGATATCGACTCGTTCCTCACCTCGCAGGAAGAGAGCGAAAAGCCCGCCTACGGCGATGAAATAAAGCAGACCGAGTAGTCCATAGAGGAAGAGATTCAGAGCCTTATGGACAGCATCATGAGCTCCGCCCCCGCGGCGCCCGTTCCCGAAGCTCCCGCTCAGGAGAGTGAGGACCAGGGCGAAAAACCGCTCGGCGATCTGTGGATGAATCCAGAGGAATATATCGATATTCCCGAGGCGCCCGCTCCGAAGGAACCCGAGGTTCCGTCCGCTCCCGTGCCCGAGGTCGCGAAAGACGATATCCTCTCGATGATAGAGGAACTCAAGGCCGATACCGATACCGAAAAGGGCTTTGAGAGCCTTATCACGGATATTGAATCAAATGAAAACATGGCTCCGATGGATGTCGGAGACGAGAGCGCGGAAGTTCCCGCAGAAACGGCAGAACCCGCCGCCCCCGAAAAACCCGAAAAGAAACCCGGCGAGATTGATATTCACGCCGAGGGCTTTGAGGATGAACTCGCCGCCCTGCTGGGCGATGAGCCGGAAGAAAAAGAGGAGCCCGCCAAAGAAGCGGAGCCCGAAGAAACTTATGACGACTCTTTTGAGGTTGAGGAAATTCCCGAGGATGAGGGCGCAATCTCATTTGATAAGAGCAAGGCACCCGCAGTTCCCGCCCAGCCGCCCGAGGGCGCGGTTGAAATCGCCGCGGCCAGCGTTTCAAGCGAGCCGCATGTTCAGGTATTCGACCTGCTCCAGGGCAGCGGGAAGACGGTCGGCAACGTCCCCGTTGAAATAATCGAGGATGACGGCAAGATTTCCAAGAAGGAACGCAAGCAGGCGAAAATCGATAAGAAAATCGCCGAGGGCAAGAATCCGAAGGTTGCCGAGGCAATCCGCAAGACAGTGCTCGCGATTTCGATTCTCGTCATCATCGTCAGCTCCGCATACCTCGCCAAGACCTATATATACGAGCCCTTCATGTTCAAGAGACATCAGAGCGAGATTCAGAATATAGTCAGCGAGCCCGCAAACAACGTGAGCGAAACAATCGCCCAAAGCGACAGCAAATATCCCGTCGGCATGCTCGCGAAGTATAAGAAGCTCTATGATATCAACAAGGATCTGCGCGGATGGATTTCGATTCCCGGGCTTGAAATCAATCTCCCGATAGCCCAGGCGAAGGACAATGATTTCTATCTTCACAGGAATATTTATCAGAAGCGCACCCAATACGGCGTCCCGTTCTTTGATTACAGAATCGGAGATTTCAAGAATCTGCCGAAGAATACCGTGGTTTACGGCCACAATATGCATTATGACGATCTGATTTTCGGCAAGCTCGAGAATTACAGGGATATAAGAGGATTCAAGGAAGCGCCGACAATCGAATGCAACACGATTTACGGCGACTACACCTGGCTCGTCTATGCCGCGTTTATCACCAATTCGACCGCTTCGCAGGATAACGGCTATATGTTCACATATAACTGGATAGATCTCTCCGACAGCAAGTTTATGGAATTCATAAACGAGGTTGACAAGAGAAAGATGTTCACCTCTCCCGTCGATATTCAGCCGAGCGACAAGATTCTGACGCTCTCGACCTGCTGCTACGACTTTGACGGCGCGCGTCTCGTGGTTATAGCAAGGCTCAAGAGAGACGGCGAAAGCGTTTCGATAGATACCTCCCAGGCATTCAACAACGACAATCCCAAGTATCCGCAGGCCTGGTATAACGCAAACAAAAAGAATAACCCCTATGCCGATGACGCAAGATGGTATCCCAATAAGTAACATTAATTCAGGATGGTTTAAGGTTGCTTGCTTACATTGCCGAAAAGACTGAAAGGGGTGATACTTATGGCTTCAGAAGTCAGCCTTTATCTGCCGGGCGATGATTCTCTGCTTGAGGCCGCGAGCGCGGCTTATGCAAAGATTTCCGTCGAGGCGGGGATATCGGGCGCATTCAAATATGCGAACGAAAAAGAGGCAGTAAAGCTTGCCGCGGCAGCCGCCGCGAAGGGCGAGACCGCTGTTATCATTGCCGATGACGGCAGATTCAACACAGTCAAACTGCTGATATTAAAGGTGCTTTTGACCAAAGTCGGCCACTCTGATGTAATATCGGAAAAATTAAGCAGTATTTCAGCTCAGGATTCAAGGGAATTCAGGATTCAGACGGCAGTTCCGCACGGCGGAAAAATTTTCCCGTCACCCGACGGAATGTATTCGGCTCTCAGCGCAAAGCTTCGCAAGGGCTATATTATCCTCGCGCCACTGGATGCGAAGAGGCTTGACTGCGCGCTCGCGGACGGTCTTCTCAAGGATCTGCCCGGCACTCAGAAGAGCGGAAAGGATATGCTGCGCGCCTGCCTCGAAGAGGCGGAAAAAGCTGGCAAGAGTATAGCTCTCGCGGATTACGGCCTCGCGCAGGCGGTCATGAGCGTCGCGGCAAATGTCGGCGCGAAAGAGGGCCTGATTATGAAGGCTGAGGCATCGTGCGATGCCGAACCCGATGATCCCCAGTATATCGCTCTGCTCGCGAAGGACGCCATTCAGAACGCGGGCACGGATTCAATCGGCGCCGCAATTTCGGAGCCTGCAGAAGACGGCTCGATAAGCATCTGCGTCGCGGATGCGGATTCCGCAAAGGTTGAGGTTATCCACGCTCTCGAGGGCGAGGATAAGTCAAAGACCGCCAAAGCAGCCACAATCAAGCTCTTTGAAATGATTGCGGACTGCACGAAAAACGGCATAAATCCTCCCGAATATAAGCCTAAGAAAGGCAGCTCAAAGCCGCTCATCATAGTCATAATCTGCCTTGTGCTCGCGGCGATTGCGTGCCTTGCAATCGGGCTTTCCATCTATAAAAACAGCATAAGCAAGGCAAAGGTCGCCGGCGAATCGACGACTCTCCCGCCCGCAACTTCAGTCAAGGTTTCGTCCACCTTCGGCCAGACAACAAGAGGAGCCGATGAGGAACTCTATGACGAGGTTGTCCCCGATTTCGGCTCGGATGAAAAGGAATCCTCGCTTCTCGAGGTCATTGATACGACCTATAACGCCGGCGGAATCAAGACTCAGGCGGCAAACGGCCAGTTTACCACCAACGGCGCAGGAGCCGTTGAAGTTATAACAAAAGCGAAGGACGCGACCAGCGAAGCGGCGAGAATCGCCACCACGGTCAGAGCCGTGATTTCCGCGCTGATGCCTACCGGCGACGGCGGGGAAGACGGCAGCGAAACTTCAACCCGCCGCTCCCGTCTCACAACAACTACCACCACAACCGCGCAGAGCACCGAAGCCTCGACAAAATCGTCTCAGCAGGGCAAATTCGTATTCACGGTTTACGGCTACGGCCACGGAGTCGGAATGAGCCAGCGCGGAGCCATAGTCTATGCCGAAAAAGGCTGGACCTGCAACCAGATTCTCACCCATTACTATCAGGGAACAACCCTTATGGTAGATAAGAATACGCCCGCGGAAGTCACAAGGCGCGGAGTAAGAATGACGCTCGTCGCCTTCCTGTGCAGAACCGTCGAGCCCGAAATCGGCCCGAATTCGCCGATGGAAGCGCTCAAGGCGCAGGCAATTGCCGCCTATACCTTCGGTATGAGCAACGGCTGGGACAGAAACCAGTCCTTCGACCCGTATTTCAGTTATAAGGGCACAAAGGTCGAGCAGGCGGTATTCTCAATTCTTCACATCACTTCCGAGGATGAGCAGCCCCACGCGATTTTCGTCAGCTACAACGGCGGCTACGCGAATACGGTTTACTGCGCATCGATGGCGGGCAAGACCACCTCGTGCAAATCCGTATGGAGCCTCGACATCCCCTATCTGCGCGGCGGCTCGGTCAGCCCCGAGAGCGTGGATGTGAGCACGGTCGAATTCACTGTTGACCAGATGCGCAATATCGTCAGAAACTTCTCGGGCAATTCCGAGATTCTCAATCAGGATCCGTCCACCTGGATAAAAATCATCTCCCACGACGGCTCCTACAGCAACGCGATAGGCTATGTTGACCAGATAAGCATCGGCGGCAAGACCTGCAGCGGCAGCTACTTCCGCACCAACGTCATCAACTACGCCCTGCGCTCCCACTGCTTTACTATAAAGTATGTGAGATATAATTAATCATAAATTAAGCATAAAAAACACGGCTGAATAAGCCGTGTTTTGCTTTTTATTCTTCACTTTTTTCTTTTGCTTTCGCGGGGAGATTAAGCAGTATGATTGCCGCGAAAATCAGGACAATACCCGCAATTTTCAGCGCTGTGTGCGGCTCGCCGTAAACCGTCATTCCGAGCAGGGCGCCGACAAGCGGCTCTATCGCGGCGATGATTCCCGCCTTGCCCGTATCAAGCCCCTTGAGCCCTTCCGTATAGAGCAGATATGGTAGCACGGTGCAGAGAATTCCTATGCCGAGGCACCAGAGAATCAGCTTCGGCTCCGCGGAGATTATATTGGCCGTCTGCATCGGTTTGCCGATAAACAGCGAGCCGATGAGCCCGAATATGAATGTGTATTCCGTGACGGTCATCGGGCTG
>CAMUZD010000161.1 GCA_947165115.1 uncultured Clostridia bacterium | reverse complement strand
GCTTGTCAAGAGATTCGGCAAAAAAGAGCTCAGCGCTTTCGGCGGATTCTTCGCAGCAGCCGCGGCGATTATTACATATTTAATCAAGCCCGCGCCGGATAAGCCGATGGTATTCATAGCTCTGCTCTTTGTAATCGGTTTCGGATATTCGTTTATTTCAATCACCAACTGGGCTGTCGTTGCCGATGTCATTGACTATCAGGAATTCACGACTCATATCAAGAGCGAGAGCGCTATATATGCGGTCTATACTTTCTGCAGAAAGCTCGGCCAGACTGCCGCTGACTACGGCGGACTTATGCTGCTCGGCAAAATCGGTTACAATGCCGATAAAATGGCTAACGCCGGCTTTGTACCCAGAGTCAGCGAGGGGATTCTCAAAGTGTGCACGGCTATCCCCGCTGTTACTTACACTCTGATTTTCCTGCTCTATGTCATTTTCCCGCTTACCAAAGAAAGACTTGAACCGGTTTATAATTTTATCAGAGAAAACAATTCCAAAGCCGTTGAGACGGCAGAAGAAACAGAAACTCCTGCTGAATTTAACTGAAACAGGGTGAACAGATGTCAGAGGAAATAATCCGCGAAAACGAAGCAATTCCCGAAGACAAAAAATATGTCCGCACAGGCAACCTGATAGCTTACTCGGTCGGTCTTGCCGGTCAGAACATTTCATACGGCTATATCTCGGGATGGTTATTCTATTATCTTGAATATGTCAGAGGCATATCGCCGAAGCTCTCGGGCGTAATAACCGGTGTTTCGAGAATCTGGGACTCGATTAACGACCCGATAGTCGGAGCCATGGTGGATAAACACAGATTCAGAAACGGCGAAAAGCTCCGGCCGCTGAATCTCATTACTCCGCCGATAATCGGCCTGCTCGCAGTCCTGATGTTCCTGCCGTATAATATAAGCAACGCGGGATTCATCGCGATAGTCTGCGCGGCATATCTGCTCTGGGATTTATTCTATTCATTCCAGGATGTCGCCCTCTGGGGTATGGTAGCTGTCTCCTCCCCGCATTCACAGGAAAGAGGCCGCGTTTCCCAATGGGTCTCAATCGGCGCCGGCGCAGGCGCGACCATTGCCTCTCTTTTCCCGATGATAAGAGGATTTGTTGAGGGCGCCGGAGTATCAACCATTCACGTATTTGCACTCTTCGCAGTAATCTTCGCATTCGGCGGCGAGCTGATTTCAATGTTTGCCCACAGGATGCGCGAGGAGGTTGAAACAGAGCAGAGCAAGGAGAGCCTGCTTGAGGCGATATTTGTGCTCAGGCACAACCGCACACTGCTTCTGATTTCAGCCGCAAGATATTTCAAGGATATTACATTTACAATACTCCCCTGGGTCTATTTCTTTGAAAGCAGAGAGTTTTACGATCTCGGCTTCGCAAAGATTGCCTACGGCAATATGCAGGTTATATATACCTTTGCTTCGGGCGCGGCAGGCGCAGTGGCAATGCTGTTTGCTACAAAAATGGCAAAGAAACTCGGCGGAATGAAAAAACTGCTGATAGTTTCCCAGCTGAGCAACATAGCCTGCAGGATAGCATCGTTCTTCATAGGATTCAATACTCCCGGTCAGATTATCTCAACAATCCTGATTATGAGCATCGCGAGTATTCCGATGAATTCAATGGATATCGCTCACAGATCCCTGACCGCGGATTCAATAGATTATGTTGAATACAAAACCGGAAAGAGAACGGAAGGCATCTCTTTCTCAATGCAGAATTTCATTTCAAAGCTCTCATCGGCAACGGTCCAGCTGATAAACGGCTGGGTTCTCTCCTGGCTCGGGCACGATTCGAAGCGTAAGAATTTCGATCAGAATCCGACATATATGAAATGGCAGTGGCCGATATTCATGCTCGGCCCGGTAATCGGCGCGGTTCTCTATACGATAATCATTTCATTTGTCAGGGACGATGACGATGAGAAAATGAAGGTTGAGGCGGAATTGCTCGAGCGGCGCAAAGCCGCGGAAGAAAAGGCGGAAATACTCAATTCATAAGAGGAAACAACTATGCTTGAAACCAATACCCTGCTCTCTCTTGAGCATACGATTGCCGCGGATTATCTCTCCGGTTTCGCGCATCCGTGGGAAGCGCTTCCGGGAATAAAGGATGAAGTAATCAGACTCGGCGAAGCGCTTGACAAAAGCGAATTTGATGAGATTTCTCCGCAAGTCTGGGTGCATAAATCAGTTAAGATTGCTCCGACCGCATCCATAGGCGCGCCCTGCATTATCGGGGCAAACACCGAAGTCCGCCAGTGCGCTTTCATCAGAGGCAGCGCGATTATCGGCGAGGGCTGCGTAATCGGAAACAGCGTCGAAATCAAGAATGCGATTATATTTGACGGCGCGCAGGTGCCGCATTTCAACTATGTGGGCGACAGCATTCTGGGTTATAAAGCCCATATGGGCGCGGGCGCGGTGACTTCAAATGTGAAACAGGATAAGACTCCGATAGTAATCCGCACAGAAATTATGAAAATCGAGACCGGCCTTAAAAAATTCGGAGCTATACTCGGCGACAATGTCGAGGTCGGCTGCAATGCGGTGCTGAATCCCGGCTCGGTCATCGGCAGAGGCGCGAGAATATATCCGCTCTCAAGCGTTCGCGGATTCGTTCACGAAAACATAATCTTCAAAGGCAACGGAAAGGTAGCAAAAATCAATCAAAGGTGAAACAATGGGTAAATATTTCGGAACAGACGGCTTCAGGGGCGAGGCAAATACAGTCCTGACTGCCGATCATGCGTATAAAATCGGAAGATTTCTCGGCTGGTATTATACAGAGAAAAACAGAAGAAACGGCAGCGACGAGCCGGGCAGAATAGTTATCGGTAAGGATACACGCCGTTCAAGCTATATGTTTGAATATTCGCTTATAGCGGGCCTTACGGCTTCGGGCGCTGACGCTTATATGCTCCATGTTACAACCACTCCCTCGGTCGCTTATGTCGCAAAGACGGATGAATTTGACTGCGGAATCATGATCTCAGCGAGCCATAATCCCTATTATGACAACGGCATCAAGCTCATCAACCGCGAGGGAATCAAGATGGATGATGAGACGATAGCGCTCGTTGAGGCATATCTTGACGGCGAGCTTGAAGTTTTCGGCGAGAAGTATGACGAGCTCCCCTTTGCTCAGCGCGAGCATATAGGAAAGACGGTCGACTACGTATCCGGCAGAAACAGATACATCGGCTATCTGATTTCACTCGGAATGTATTCCTTCAGAGGCAAGAAGGTCGGTCTCGACTGCGCAAACGGCGCGACCTGGAATGTGGCAAAATCGGTATTCGAGGCTCTCGGTGCAACGACTTATGTCATCAACGCAGAGCCGGACGGTTTCAATATCAACGAAAACGCCGGCTCCACTCATATTGAAGGCCTGCAGAAATTCGTGGTTGAAAAAGGGCTCGATGTCGGATTCGCCTATGACGGCGACGCGGACAGATGTCTCTGCGTTGACGAAAAGGGAAATCTCCTTACCGGCGACCACATTCTCTATATCTACGGCAGGTATATGAAGGAACGCGGAAAGCTTGTGAACAACACGGTCGTAACAACGGTTATGTCGAATTTCGGCCTCTATAAAGCGTTTGATGAGCTCGGAATAGACTATGCAAAGACCGCGGTCGGCGACAAATACGTTTATGAATACATGGCGGAGCATCAGAACTGCATCGGCGGCGAACAGAGCGGACACATAATCTTCTCAAAATATGCCACCACGGGCGACGGAATCCTTACCTCGCTGAAGATGATGCAGATGATGATGAGCAAAAAGACAACCATGAGCGAGCTCGCGAAACCGCTGAAGATTTATCCGCAGATACTTGAAAACATCAAGGTTTCGGACAAGCCCGCGGCGGTCAATGACGAAGAGGTTCAGGCGGCGGTTAAGGTTGCGGAAACCGAACTCGGCGACAGCGGCAGAATACTGCTCAGAGAATCCGGCACGGAGCCCGTAGTCAGGGTTATGGTCGAGGCGGATACGGAAGAAAAATGCAGGAAATATGTTGACCTTGTGGGAAATATAATCAAGGCTAAATATGAGATATAAAAATTCACCCGCAGATTATTCTGCGGGTGATATTGTTTTATTACGGTTTTATTTCTACTGTCGGGAGCAGGTTGAACCAACCTTTGAACAATGCGATTATCTTATCGAAGAATCCAGATTTGACTTCAACCTTAATATCTTTTTCAAGCGGGTTGTTTCCAGCATCCTTTTGAACGTTACGGCTGGAGTCAATCACCTTGACTGTATATGTCTTAGTGGCTGTCATCTCGCCCGCTTCATAAGTTACCGTCCTGTTGTTGCCTCTCTTAACAATGGTGTTACCATCATAGATTGCAAGGAGGTATCCGCTCGGAACATTATCGGCAGTTGCGGTAATTGTTACCTTAGAGCGGTAATCAACGGTTGAAGAAGATTTTACATTAAGTCTTGCTGAAGCAGTAGGGTTTGACGGGGTATCGGGAGTGTCGGGGCTTTGCGGATCAAGCTTTGTGCCCGGCTTTACTCTTGTGTATGTCACCGTGCATCGATCGCATTTCGCAGTCTCAGTTCCGTCGTTCTCAGTCGTGGCATCATTGTTATAAATATAGTTCGTAAAACTGTGGCCCAGTGGATTCGCATAAGAATCAAAATACGTATCACCGCATTTACAGGTATGAGTTGTATATCCTTTATCCATACAGGTCGGAGGCGTTACTGTCGCGGTATATGAATGCCCTGTTGGGTTGGTCGTAATTGTTTGTGAAC
>CAMUZD010000160.1 GCA_947165115.1 uncultured Clostridia bacterium | reverse complement strand
GTGTAACCCATAATTACCTCCGGTAAATAAAATTCCAACTAATTATTATATACTTTTATAAAAGCATTGTCAACTTATCCTGCTGTTGTACAGCTTCTCATAGAATCCGTGCTTTGCCATGAGCTCGGTATGAGTGCCCTGCTCGATTACCCTTCCGTCCTTCATCACGAGAATCTTGTCGGAGTTGCGGACCGTCGAGAGGCGGTGGGCGACTATGAAACTCGTTCTGCCCTTTGTCATACCCGCGAAGGCGTTGCGTATCTTGATTTCGGTGCGCGTATCAATCGATGAGGTCGCCTCGTCGAGAATCAGGGCCGGCGGGAGAGCGAGCATCACCCTCGCTATGCAGAGCAGCTGCTTCTGTCCCTGCGAAAGCGAAGATATCTCATCGGAAATGACTGTATCGTAACCGTCGGGCAGCCGCTTTATGAAAGAATGAGCGTAGGCGGATTTCGCCGCGGCGATTATCTCCTCGCGCGTGGCGCCGGGTTTTCCGAGAGCAATGTTTTCGGCGACCGTGGCGGTCTTTATCCATGTTTCCTGAAGCACCATTCCGTATCCCGCGCGAAGCGAAGAGCGGGTGATGTCCCTGATATCGATATTGTCGATTTTTATCGCGCCCGAATCCACGTCATAGAATCTCATCAGCAGGTTGATTACGGTCGTTTTCCCGCATCCTGTCGGGCCGACTATCGCAATCTGCTCCCCGTGTTTCACATCGAGATTGAGATTCTTTATAAGCTCCCTGCCGGGAGTGTATGAGAATTCAACGTTTTCGAGCGAAATGCCGTCACCGATATCGGCCCTGTTGACCGCGTTTTCTTTATCCGGAATATCGCTGTCCGCCTCGATGAGTTCGAATATCCTCTCTGCGCAGGCGATTGAATTCTGAAGCTCGGTGATGACTCCCGAAATCTCGTTGAACGGCTTCGCGTACTGACCGGAATAGTTGAGAAACGCTGTCAGCGCGCCGATTGTGATGGGCGAAGAGCCGCTTATCGCGCTGAGTGCGCCGATGAGGGCGACACCCGCGTAAATCATATTGTTTACAAATCTCGTCGAGGGATTCGTGATGGATGAAAAGAATATCGCTCTGAGCGAGGCGCGGGCGAATTCATCGTTGATTTCGTCAAATTCGCTTATTGCCTTCTCCTGCGCGCCGTAGGCGGCGATGACATTGTGATTCGCGACCGTCTCGTCTATATGCGCGGTCTGCCTGCCCCTTGCCCTTGACTGAGCGAGGAACATATTGTGCGTCTTTTTTGCCACAAACGAGGCGACAAAGAGCGATAGGGGAGTCAGCAGCGCGACGACGGGCGTTATCCTCGGGCTTATTCTTATCATGAAAGCGAGAGTGCCGAGTATCGTCATTATGCCCATGAAAAACTGCGTGAATCCCATCAGCAGGCCCTCCGCGAAATTGTCCGCGTCGGTAATGACTCTGCTTACCGTATCGCCCGAGGTGTGCGAATCAATATAGGACAGCGGGAGCGACGAAATCTTTTTCATCGCGTCGTTTCTGACGTCTCTCACAACCCTGAAAGCTATGGTATTGTTGACATTCCCGGCTATCCACTGCGAGAGCGCCGAGAGCGCCGCCGTGATTATTATCGCGCCGATATTGTAAAGAAGAGTATCGTAATCAATATTGTTTATGCCCTTTATCGCGTCAATTCCTCTGCCCGCGAGCACGGGGATATACAGATTGCAGGCGACGCAGACAAGCGAGAGAAGGAGCGAAAGGACAATCAGCGGATTGTATCTGCGCGTGTATCTGAGAATTTTCGCGACGGTGCCTCTGTTTATCTTTTTCATACGGCCTCACCCTCCTCTTCAAACTGAGAAAGATGAATCTGCCTGTATTCTTCATTGTTTTCGAGCAATTCGGCGTGAGTGCCGATGCTCGCCCTTCCGTCCTCAAGCAGGATGATTTTATCGCAGTCGAGAATTGAGCCCGTGCGCTGGGAAACAATGAAAACGGCGGAGTAATCGAGAGCCGAGACGGCCTTTCGCATTTCGGAATCCGTCAGATAATCGAGGGCGCTTGAGGCGTCGTCGAGAATAAGAATATCGGCATCCTTAACCAGCGCTCTGGCGACGGCGAGGCGCTGCCTCTGACCGCCCGAGAAATTCCTTCCGCCCTGTTCTGTTACGGAATTGATTCCGTTTTCCTTTTCGTTTACGAAATCAAGGGCCTGAGCCGCTCCGAGTGCCGCCCTGATATCCTCTTCGCCGGCGTCTTCCTTTCCGAGAGCGAGGTTGCTCTTTACCGTGCCTTTGAATATCGCGGGCTTCTGCTCGACAAAGGCGATTCTGTGGGCGAGTTCCTCATCCGTACAGGAGAAAATATCCCTGCCCTCAATATAGATTCTTCCCTCAACGGGATTATAGAAGCCGGCGAGCAGATCGACGAGCGTCGATTTGCCCGAGCCCGTAGCGCCGATTATGCCTATTTTTTCGCCCTTGCGCACGGTGAACGAAATGTTCTTAAGCATCGGTTCTCCGGCGCTGCTGTACGCGAACGAAACATTGTCGAATTCGATGAAAGCGCCGGTATCCCTGTCCCCGGCGGGAGCGGGCTTCTCTTCGGGCTGTGTGTCCAGCAGGTCCGCCACTCTCCCCGCGCAGGCGAAGGATTTCGTGAGAGTAATTATCAGATTCGCGAGCTTGACAAGCTCAACGAGTATCTGTGACATATAACTGTAGAGCGCGACGACCGCGCCGCAGGAGATTATGCCGGCGTCAACTCTCTTCGCGCCGAGCCAGATGAGAACGGCGACGGCAGTGTTGACAATCATGCAGGTCAGGGGATTGAGAAGCGCCGAAATTCTGCCCGTTCTCTCCTGAAGACGGGTGAGAACGCCGTTTTTCACGCCGAATTCCTCCACCTGCGCCTGTTCTCTGCCGAACGCGCGCAGAACTCTCGAGCCCGTTATGCTCTCGCGGGTTGTCAGCAGTGCGGAACCGACGGCTTCGCGTATTTTCCTGTTTCTCGGAATCGTAATGAGCATAATTCCGAATATGACTATGCTCAGAAGCGGCACGGCGCCGATGAAAACGCCCGCGCTGACGGGGTCCACCCTGAACGCCATAAAGCACGCCCCGAATACAACGAATGGCGAGCGCAACAGCAGGCGAAGGGTGAGGTTCACTCCGTTCTGTATGCTGTCCATATCGCCGGTCAGTCTCGTTATCAGACCCGATGTGCCCGCCTTGTTATGCTGAGCGAAGGATAAATACTGAATTTTTTTATATGCCTCGTGCTTGAGTTTTTTGACGAAGGTCACCGCCGCGTCTCGACCTGGAGCCTTTTTTCTTCAGAATCGTCAGCCGAAAAATACTGCGCGGTAATCGAAAAGAGCAGGCCGACAAATCCGAGAATTATCAGCTGAATGCTTCTTGAATATATAATTTCCTTGTCTTTTCCGGCAATTCCGAGGTCGATAATCTGAGCTATGATAAGCGGCACGAGCAGCTCAAAGGTCGCCTCAATCATCTTGAAAAGGGGAGCGAGGAAGCATCTGAGCGCCTGCCCTCTGAAATGCCTGAGCAGTCTTTTCATTTCGTTTTCCTTCGTTTTGAGATTACATTTTATTTTATTATATAAGCGTCTTTTTGTCAATGGAGCTTGCTCTTAAATGTAAAATAATAATGAATTTATTTAATTGTATTGTAATCCGGGGGCTTTTGTGCGATAATAACATTAAGTATAAACATATTCAGGGAGGAAGATTATGAAAAAGATTCTTAAGATAATCGGCATCATTCTGCTTGCCGCTGCGATAGTCACGGGCATAGCTTTTGCCGTGCTTAAATTCAATAAAAACAAGGGCCCGGAGCAGGAGAATTATACCGCCGTCATGAGCGCGGAATTCTCCGATTTCAATGAGAATAATCAGATTTTCGAATTTGCCGACAGGGATAAAATCAGATACAAGAGCATATTCAAAGAGAAATACGGCATGGATGACGAGAACGCGCAGAGCTTCATTGACACGCCCGAGGAATGGCTCTCGTGCAATATGATAATCGAGATTGAAAACGCGGGCGAAACAGCCGCCGCCGTCACGGGCATAAAAGTCGCCGACAACGGCAAGAACAAGCTTTATCTGAGCGAATCCATCGGCTCAACCATGCAGCTCGTTAACGCCGGCTCCTCAACAGCCGTTTCAATCAACTGTCTCATAAGGGATAACGATATATCCTATGACGATTTTGAAAAGCTGGTGCGCTCGAAGGATATCACTCTCATCTGCGCGCCTGTTGACGCCGATAATATAGAGGATGTTCCCACAGAAGGACTTTTTGAAATAAAGGTGACCGGATAATGGCTTTTTTCCGCAGAATCAGACCCGTGACCGGCACGCCAGAATTCATAGTGGCGGGGCTCGGAAATCCGGGGAATAAATACGAGGCCACGCGGCACAATACCGGCTTCGTCTTTATCGATATGCTCGCCGATAAATATTCGCTCAGGGTCAATAAAATCAAGTTCAAGGCGGTTACCGCAATCGCCGAGATAGCGGGGCGCAAATGCCTTGTGATGAAGCCGCAGACCTTTATGAACGAGAGCGGTCAGAGCATAAGAGAGGCGGCGTCATTCTATAAGATTCCGCCCGAGAATATAATCATCATATTTGACGATGTTTCGCTCGACTGCGGCAAGATGCGTATCAGGCGCAAGGGCACCGACGGCGGGCATAACGGAATCAAGAGCATGAAGGCCTGGGTGGATTACATCACCGGGGATACCCTGGAACAGGATCTCTGGATCGGGCCCGACGACGCCGATATCATGTGGCAGAAGCATTACGGCGACTGGCTGGCGCTCGACCATCCGAACCACAAACCCGATCAGTGT
>CAMUZD010000159.1 GCA_947165115.1 uncultured Clostridia bacterium | reverse complement strand
GAAGGCCGATTTGGTGGATGAGAGCAGGATGAACACCGCGAATTCGGGCGGCTCCTCAAGGATTTTGAGGAAGGCATTCTGCGCCTGCTCGTTCATCAGCTGCGCCTCGCACAGTACTGCGATTTTAATATCCGCCTCCATCGGAATAACGAAGGAGGAATCGCGGATTTCTCTTATATAATCAACATAGTAGAGTTCGTTTTTTGTCGAGGTTTTCGGGTTTCTTTTCGGCTCATAGAAGAGCACGTCGGGATGGAATCCGCCGAGGGTCTTGATGCAGGAATGGCATTGCCCGCAGGGAATTCTTTCATCATCCTCACACAGCAGAGAGGCGGTGATTTTAAGCGCGAGGGAGCGCCTCTCATCGGGCGAGCCGCCCTCAATCAGCACGGCATGAGGAAATCTGCCGGCTTCAAGAGCGCGGGCTATCTGGGATTCGGTATGTTTATTTCTGTCAAAGCCGACCGCTTCCATCATTTCTCCTTCTGCAAGTCAATATTCCTGCGTATTACTTTTTCGCCGCGCCAGGCGTAGGCCCTGCCCTCAATCGGGGTGTCGCTCTCCGCCCTTCCGAGCGCGGTATTTTCAAATTCGCTTATCCCGGTGGTCTCGGCGCTTTTATTGAGCGGGCATACATTCTGGCAGATGTCGCATCCCCAGATGCAGCCGCTCTTCTTTATCATTTCAATCTCCTCTTCGCTCAGAGCGCCTTTTTTCTGAGTGATATGGGAGAGGCATTTTTCTCTGTCAATTCTGCCGTCGGTAATCGCGCCTCCGGGGCAGGCGGCGGTGCATCTGCCGCATCTGAGGCACTCCCTGATTTCCCCGCCCTCGTGAGCGATGGGCATATCGGTAACTATTTCGCCCAGAAAGACGAAAGAGCCGTATTTCTCCGTTATCAGCAGGGAATTGCTCCCGATTACGCCGATTCCGGCAATGCTCGCCGCGCGCACTTCGGGTATCGGGGAATTATCCGCAAATACCTCGAATTCATACCCCGCATATTTTTCGCGGAGCTTCACGGCGGCTGTTTCGAGCCTCGCAGTGACTATCGGATGATAATCCGCGGGCACAGAATACTTTGATATATTTGAATTTTCGTAGTATTTTTCATCGAGCAGATAGGGGAAAGCCATAATTATCACGCTGCGCGAATTCACGGGCAGGCGCTGCTTTGCGCGGCAGTCAATCAGATTATCCTTGACCGCGCCGAAGGGGCATATTCCCCAGAGGGGTGATGCTTCGTCAAGTATGTTTTTCATAGCAGAGCAATCATTACGGGCAGGGTTATTATCGAAATCAGGCTGATTACGGAAACAGCCTGGGAAGCGAGGCCCGCGTCATTATCGTATTTTGCCGCAAACATAATCGTATTGTTTGCGCTCGGCGCCGCCGAGGTGATGAGAAGGGTTGTGCCCAGAGCGCCCGCCACTCCGCAGAGTTTAAGCGCTGTCAGCATAGCGAGGGGCATGAATATCAGCTTGAAGAGCGCAACGCAGGGAATTCTCCACTGCCTGAAGATTGATTTGAAATCCGTGCCTGCGATAAAAGTGCCGAATATCAGCATCGCAAGCGGCGAATTCATTGACGCTATTGATTTCACGGGCGTCATAATCAGATTCGGGAGGCTCAGCGAGAGCAGGAATGCCGGCAGGCCTACGAATACGGGCAGAACGCCGGGATTGAGTATTATCCGCTTCAGATCAACCTGCGATTTGCCTTCGTTTTTATCCTTTGTCATCAGCCAGACGCCGTGGGTGAAGGAAACTATCTGGAATGAGATGATAACCGCCGAGCAGTAGAATACGCCTTCCTTGCCTACAACCGCGTCGACGAGCGGCAGGCCCATATATCCGCAGTTGCCATACATTGCGGCGAATTTATAGACCGTCTTCTGCTCGGGAGCCGATTTATTGAAAAAGGGAGTGATCGCGAGAGCGGCGACGGCGTGCATAAGCAGACCGCACCCGACCGCAATCAGCAGGCCTTTGATATGCTCGATACTGTATTCGAGAGTGAAAAAACTCTCGAGTATTTTTGCCGGAGTGATGACATAAAAGAGCAGGTTGGTGCATTTCTTTGCCGTATCCTGCGAGAATATGCCCGTCTTCGCGGCTATGACGCCGATGAACGCCATCAGATAAAGAATAATTACCTGCTCACCGGCAATCATTACATTTTTCCAAAACATTGTTTATTCCGCCGTTTCAACCTCCGCAGAGGGAGTGACTATGATATTTGCCGTGTTGGGTATGATTCTTGTGAGCACGGTCGCCACAATAAACAGGGCGAGCGCGAGATCCGAAAAATCGGCATAGGAGAGGATATATTTGAATTCCGCCTTGCCTGCGAGGGCGATGACGATTCTCGGCACGAACATATTCAGGCACATCAGCGCCGCGGGGAAACCGAAGCCTTCGAGTTTCCATGCAGTTCCCTCGGCCTCGATATTCGAATTCGTCTGCGCGAAAGCCATGAAGAATAGAGCGAGCAGAACGAGCGAAATCATTTCCATAGCGAGGTCGGAGACTCTGATATAGCTGACTGTCCTTGTAAATCTCACGACGAGTTTCAGGATGAACCAGAGAACGGGAGTGAGTGAGAGGAGCTTGACCGTCGACGAGGCCTTGCCCGCGAGGAAAAGAACCGAGAGAATCAGGAAGAATACCGCCGCGACGGCTCCGACAACGAACTGGATATTCGAGAGCGAGCCGTTGATCGCGCTGGTTGCAGTGGATGAAACGGTATAGAGCGAAACATCAACCTTGGAGAGCTTATAATCATAATATGCTCCGTAGGCGACGGCAAAAGCCGCGAGGAACGAGAGCACTCCGCAGCCCGGAAGCTTCACGGGCGCGGTTTCGAGCAGAACTTTCTTTCTCTTTTTTACGGCGGAGAATATGAAATATCCCATTGCCGCGGCGAGCACGATGCCGTAAACTATGATGTTCCAGTCAATCTTGGTGTAGAAGCCCGTGCCCTGCTCCATATTTGTCAGATGCTGAAGAGTGCGCAGCGGCAGAGTGATGAGCAGAGCCGCAGCGAGCACAATTGCCTCATTTGTGAAAACGGGACGAAATTTTTTAACCATAATGAAACTGCCTCTTATCTCTCGGAAATCGGGATATATTTATTCTTGGAATTGACGTTTTTATATGCAGGCCTCATAATCCTGCCGCCGGTCAGAATCTCTTCAATCCTGTGGGCGGACCAGCCCGCGCTTCTCGCGACCGTGAATATCGGAGTATATAAATCGGTCGGGACCTTGAGAATCTTGTAGATAAGACCTGAATAGAGATCGACATTCGCGCAGATGGCCTTGTCGATACCCTTCTTTTCGGCGATGATTCTCGGCGTGAGCTTTTCTATCGTATTCAGCAGGAGGAAATCATCCTCGAATTCGGTGCCCATAGCGAATTCCTCGGCCTTTGCCTTGAGGATCTTCGCTCTCGGGTCTGAGAGGGTGTAGACCGCGTGGCCCATACCGTAGATAAGTCCGCTGCCGTCGCCGGCTTCTTTTGAGAGAATCTTCACGAGCTCGTCGGCTACGGCTCCCTCATCGTGGGTATCCGCGACATCCTGCTTTATGAAATCGACCATCTCGGCAACCTTCAGATTCGCGCCGCCGTGCTTCGGACCTTTGAGAGCGCCTATACCGCCCGCAATCGCGGAATAGGTATCGGTGCCGCTCGAGGAGAGCGCGCGGGTGATGAAGGTGGAGTTGTTGCCGCCGCCGTGCTCCGCGTGGCAGATAAGGCATATATCGAGCAGCTTCGCCTCTTCATCGGTAAACTGCTTATTCGGCCTTATCGAGCGCAGAATTGTCTGGGCGGTCGTGAAATCGGGCTTGAGCGGATGGATATACATGCTCTTGTGATAATAATGCCTGCGCTTGACCTGATAGGCGTAAGCCATAATCGCGGGCAGCTGGGCGATGATATTCGTGCACTGTCTGATAACGTTGTCAAGGTCCGTGCTGTCGGGATTTTCATCGAAGGAATAGAGCGCGAGCACACTCCTCGCCATTTTGTTCATGACGTCGTTTGACGGCGCCTTCATTATCATATCCTCGATGAAATCCTCGGGCAGATTGCGGCAGTCCGCAAGCGTGACATTGAAGAAGTCAAGCTGAGCTTTGGTCGGAAGCTTGCCGAAAAGCAGCAGCCAGGCGACCTCCTCGAAGCCGAAGCGGTTCTCTTTGATGCACGCTTCAACTATATCGTTGAGTTCAACTCCGCGATAGGTCAGATGGCCTTCTCTCGGGGCCTTCTCGCCGTCAACTATATAGTAACCCTCGACCGAGCAGACTCTTGTGACGCCCGCCATGACGCCCGTTCCGTCCGCATTGCGCAGACCGCGCTTGACGTTGAAATTCGCGAAGGCGGCGGGGTTTATATAGTAGTTCTTTCTTATTTGCTCTGAGAAACTGTCAATGTCGTCTCTCGTGAATTTTGATTCTATTATTGACATGGGTTCACCTCTTATTCCGACGGGTATTCCGGTATCTTTGCGAAAATCTCAAATTTCTTTCCCCTCATCCAGAGCGCGGGGTCGACACGAAGGGTATAGCCGCAGCAGTTCGGAGTGAACCACTCGTGCATCGGCGCCTGCGGAAGGCCGTAGGCGGAGAGAATCGTGCCAATGACTCCGGCGTGGGTGATTACCGCGGCGCTGAATACGCCGCTTCTCATCATACCGTCGGTGATTTTTTCAAATGCTCCGCAGACTCTTGAGCCGAATTCATTGCTCGTTTCGCCGAAGGGCAGAGCGTTTCTTCCCTCGAGCCAGCCGGCAAAATCTTCATTTGACTGAAGCTCCTCGGCGGTTTTATTCTCAAACTCCCCGAAATTCATTTCGGAAAGCTCC
>CAMUZD010000158.1 GCA_947165115.1 uncultured Clostridia bacterium | reverse complement strand
AGAAAGAACGAGAAAATATAACTTTTTCGTACGGACTTAAGAATCAGATGTACCGATGTACCCACGGAAGGTACACCGGTACATCCGTTTTCTAAGTTCACACTGTTTTATGCTTTCTTTTTCTTTGTAATAATCAATCCAGCTAATGCACTGCAAACAGCCGCAAGCGCTCCACCGGCAATTACTTTGCTGTACCATAAAAGTGACTGCAAATTGGATTTTCAATATTTTATATTGACATCCTGTTTTCGGTGTGATATATTATCGTTGACATAAGTAAACGATAGAAATTGAGGTGTAGATATGCGTTCAAAAGATCCGCAGATTATGCAGAAGATTATTGAGTTTGTAGAGAAATATCAAAAGGAAAATAATGGTAAATCCCCTTCAAAAGCGCTTATCGGTGAAGCTGTCGGCATGACCAGGGCCAGCGCATCGAATTATCTGATTGCTATGGCTGAGCGAGGAATGATTACCTATGACGGGCATAATGTCGGAACGACTTTTATGAACAACTTCAATCCAGAAGGATCGAGCGTTCTCATTCTCAACAACTCAGCTTCCTGTGGCAAACCCGATATTCAGGAGCAGGATATTGCCGGCAAATGTACGCTGCCTGTTGAGATATTCGGCAGAGGTAATTTCTATATTATCACTGCCCAGGGCGATTCAATGGAAGATGCTCATATCTTTACCGGAGATTTACTTGTAGTAGATAAAAGCACTGCTCCGAGCGTAGGCGATATAGTAGTTGCCCTTATTGGCAACGAAACAACCGTCAAACGATATGACGGAGTTAAAAAAGGCAAGGCCGTTCTCTCATATATGAATGAAAGCGTATATCACGGCAAAACCATCACGCTTGATGAGATGGTCTGCTTAGGTATAGTAAAAAGCGTTATCAGAACAATGGATTGATTATCCTTCCATATACCTTATGTCAAAATTGGTGTTTTCAATCACAATTCAATGACAATACAATTTCTTTCGACTGGAGGTGACTGCATGGATTTTCACGATATGAATAACTTTATACCTAAAACTTATGATATAAGCACAGCAGAACTACGTTATAAAATAAATGAAACTTTAAAAATTTGGAAAAAGCTTACATATGTAAACCACACCGTTAAATACAATGGCTCCGAATTCAATGCAGGCACACTCGCATGTATGGCTTTGAATATTGTCAACCAGGATGAAGATTTTGACAGCGTATATGAACTTGCAGTTGAAATGACCGAAGCGGCTTTGTGTGCCAGATGCCATAAGGACGATACAAAGCCGGAGGAAATACAGGAGCTTTGGGATTATGCCACTCAGACATTAATGATGTTCTGGGAATCTGAGCCTTTTGCATATGTTGATGCAGACCGCGTCAGAACCATCTGCGAAAGCGTAATATGCGATTCAGTTTCGGAAACGGACGGAGAATCATCTCTGAAGTTTAACGATAAGCTGTTTTCACTGGTTTGGAATGCCTGCGATATAGTAATCGGAATCAAAGATTTGTATGATGCTGTCGGCAGGTTCAATGATTCGTTGACTATTTGTGGTTTGAATTCATCAAAAGCAAATCTCGCAAAAATATTCGATAAAATATATAAAGATTACTACAATGTATTTCATAGCACGAATAGTGTCGTTGAAACCAACATCAAATATGTTGCCGACGGTTACATCGGCAGAGAATATATTTACAACTGCTTCTCACAGATGCTTTTTGCCGATTTCTTTGAAGGCTTGTGTGTCGGCCACTCCATCCGTAAGTGCGAGATGTGCGGCGAATATTTTGTCGCCGTAAACAGTCTTGAAAAGAGATATTGCAGCAAGAGCTGTGCCGCAAAAGCAGAGACAGAGGGCATAAAACTTAAAAGCCGCGAAACATCCATTGCAAACATTTATTACAGAGTAACAGACAATATCAATCATAAGAAAAACAGAAATAAAATCAGCGAAGAAACCTGCGCCAAGGCTAAATATATAGCTAAAGATAAATACATTATGGCTAAAACCGATTCGGAATATGCCAGGGGCGAATATATTACAGAAATGGATGCTGATAAACTGATTAAGGAGGCAACGGAAAACTTTGACGAATAGCAAGGCAGACTTCTCCGCTCAGGAGAAGATATTTGAGATGATGACGATGACGAATGAAGAGAAGCAGTTGTTTTCCGAATTCAAACCTCTCTCGGCGTTCTACAAAATGGGACCGGATTTTGAGGACTATGATTTAAAGACTCTTCCCGATGAAACCTTCAAAAAGATGAGTTACATGCATCAGTTCAACCTCAAGCCGGCTCCGCCTGAAATATGGGAAGACCATCTTTCGGATTTAATGCGTATAGCCTGCCAGGAAAAGGATCTGACTTATTTCCATTATTTTCTGCATTTTTATGAAGACAGGCTTAACAAACGGATAAAAGGATTCCTCAGAAAGCAGAATTCCGACAGTAATGTTCCGCCCGGAGATATTGCAGATATTAAGTCAATATGCTATTATGTATTGCAGAGGTTGCTTTTGAAATATGATCCGAGTATGGAAGCAAGTTTTGATACATTTGCCTTTTGGTTTCTGAAGGATGTATTCCGTCTCGTTGAACTGGAAAGATATATGAAACCAGTGCCTTCCCTCGGAACATTCAAGAGGCTCAAAAGAACAGCAGCAAAGTATTCCTGCGAATACGGCGGCTTCAACAAAGAAAACGAACTCGCGATTCTCGACATTCAGCTTGAATTCAACTGTTCCTATGAAACAGCCGAAAGGTATCTGCAGACATCTCTTGAGTTTTTCGGCAGAGAAGACTTTTACGGCAGAAATAAAGAGGAAGAAAATTACGAAGAAAACGATTATGCCGCTTACAATTATTACGATGAGGACAACACGGCAGACTATGAGTTTTCAAATGTAATTGACAAATCCATTGATTTCAATTCCGATTCTGCGCCCGCTTTGCAGACAAGACCGGTATGGAAAGCGTTCAGAAAACTGAACCGTATGGAAAAAGATTTTGTGGTATCAAGGCTCGGAATCTGTGTCAACTGTTGGGGTTCGGTAACTACATCGCCGTATAAAACGAAGTTCTCTTCTCTGGCAGCAGATTACAAGATGAGAGAGAATTCGGCGGTAAGATCCTATCATAACGCTCTTGATAAGATGGGTGATACTCTTACCGATATGGGCGAATGTCTGCAGGTTCAGATTCGCCGTATGAAAGAAAATTCAGGCTCCGATGCCGTAACCTATTACTACAGGCCGACCGAATCGGAACCGAATGACAACTGGGGAATAATTACTTATTTCCCTGATAACAATATTCATTTTATATGCCGCCTTGCCGATAAGGATTTTTCATCGACAAAGCCTTATGCAAAAGCGGTAATTGAATACTTAAAAAATATTCCAACCTGTTCATTACCTAATGAAAAAATCGTAACTTTTGATAAACCCTTTGACTGGAATGATAAGCATTATGATTTCGGTCGACGAAAACCAAATCTAATACCAAAGGAGGAATCTGCATAAGAGAAGAAAGGAATTAACAGAAATGCCTAAGAAAAAGCTAAGCAAGATTGGCGGAATAAAGTATTATACCCGCACAGCTTGTGGCAAAAAGTTCTACTCAAACATCTCTCAGGAAGATGCAGATGCTAAGGCCGAAGAGTACAAGAAGCTCAAAGACAGATATATTGTTGACCCTGATATATCAGTCGCTGATTATGTTATTAAGTGGTATGACAATTACAAAGATCAAGTTGGTGAGCATACGGCAGACCAATACTATTACTGCTGCCAGGTAATTATTGAATATCTCGGTAATTACAGACTTGCAGATACCAATCCGCTTATCCTTGAGAATGAAATGAGAGCATTTGCCTCCACCAAGCTGAAAACGACGAAGGATTACCCGTCACAAAAGTATATCTCTCAAATAATCAGCGTTTTGAAACTGATTTATAAACAGGCAAAAAAGGAACGCTTCTTTGATTTTAATTATGCTGAAGATATATCGGTAAAATCTAAGAAAGACAGAGATTCAGGAAAAAAGCGAAGAGCGCTGACACCCGAAGAACTCGACAGAGTTCTAAATTTCCAGCATAGGTATACTCCTATGGTATGGTTCTTTTTGCTTTGTGGCTTGATGCCTGAAGAACTGGTTCCTCTTTGTTGGGGAGATATAACCTACAAAGAAAATGAAGATCAATACACTGTAAGTATTAATAAAACAGCTCTTCTCAAAAATGACAAAAGGCCAGTCATTCGTGACGGAAAAGCCAAAACAGAATTCCGCTTGAGACCCATTCCTATTCCGTTCCCATTATCTGAATGGGTAAAAGAGAATATTGGCAAGAACAAGAAAAAGGATTTGATTTTCCCGGACAGAAATGGTGAAGTGCTTTCAAGATCTGCTCTGACTGGAAGATTCAATACATATCTTATTGATCTTGATTGTTGGATTTACGGCAAGCAAAAGTTTAACCCTAAAGAAAAGTTTCATTTTGATATGGACAAATTCTGCATGTATGATCTAAGACATACATATATAACCTTGCTTGTTTCTCTCGATACACCTGTCAGAAAAACAACTGCGCTTGCCGGTCATTCAGGAACGGAAACAGCAGATAAGTATTACATCGATTACAAACAAGTCAACACTGGCGATGATGTTAAAAAGCTCGGCGATTATCTCAAAAACAAGGTTTCGGATTCCGCTTGAGTCAATTTGTCAAAACAATCCATCCAAGCTTATCTTATTTCAAAAAATACAGTTTGGTGGATAATTTGGCGGATAATTATCATTTGTTCAGTGCTCAAAACCGTTGAAATATAAGGAAAATTCGAACCTTCGGCCGCAACCGTTCGGGACCA
>CAMUZD010000157.1 GCA_947165115.1 uncultured Clostridia bacterium | reverse complement strand
TGGCTGGGACGGCTGGATTTGAACCAGCGGATGCGGGAGTCAAAGTCCCGTGCCTTACCCCTTGGCGACGCCCCAATATATTAAAAAAACGCAAAACCATTCCGGCTTTGCGCTTCTGACTAAATGGGGTGGTTAGAGGGATTCGAACCCTCGACCTCCAGGGCCACAACCTGGCACTCTAACCAACTGAGCTATAACCACCATAAAACGCTTTTCACGGCGCTATGAAATTATATATTATATAATGTTATTTGTCAAGTGAAAAATAATTAAGCGGATTGTTTAATTATATAATGCCCGCGCATAGCCTTTGGCGGGGCGCCGGGGTCGTCGCCCCCTACGAATTAATATAAAAACAATCCCTGTCATTCCGGGGCACCCTAGCCGGAGAAGAGCAGGATTAAGAGTGCTTTTGTAAATGAGATCCTTCGCTGCGCTCAGGATGACAAGGGCGCTCAGGATGGCAAGCGGAAAACCGGTTTTTTCTCTCCCCTATTGACAAACGCTTTTCAAAGTGATATACATAGATTAGCGAGGCATATTTATCCGAGGTATAGAAACGGAGGTTTATCATGAGAATCAACAAAGAACTCACAAAGGGAAGCACTGCAATGCTTGTTCTAAGCGTCATTGCAAAGCGCGATATGTATGGCTATCAGATTATAAAAGTAATCGGGATGAGCAGCGAATCCGTTTTTGAAATGAACGAGGGCACGCTCTACCCTATTCTTCACGCGCTCGAGGCGGATAAATGCCTCGAATCCTATTGGTGCGAGGCCGAGGGCAGACGCAGGAAGTATTATAAAATCACCGACAAGGGCAGAAAACAGCTCGCCGTAAAGGAGAAGGAGTGGAAGGAATTCTCGACTGCCGTGGGCAAAGTGCTCGGAGGTGCGAATCTTGTCGGAGCGTAAATTTGAAGGGATTCTCGAATATCTCTGCGGTGACATAGCTTTCAAAAGCGAACGGAACGAGGTTCGCGAGGAACTATACGATCACCTGATGTCAATATATGAAACGAACCTTGCCTGCGGTATGACCGAAGACGAGGCAGAGGAAAACGCCGTTGATCATCTCGGAGATACGTTGGCTCTTAAAAAGGACATTGTAAAAGTTCACAGACAAAATCCGATAAAAGTCTTTTCGTTCAATCTTTCGGGCTATTCTATTTTTATGGGAATCGGCGCTCTGTTTACTATGTATTTTCCTGGGCGTTTTGCTCTTTTCTGCGCCGCCATTTTAATATTTGTCGCAATTTTCAGTTTGAGAGCAATTAAAAACATAAATAAAAATTTCCGGTTTCTATACTATTATTCATTTTGTCTATCGTTTGAACTCGCCGCTGTATTCAGCTTATATATATTTAATACAAGACTTACAAATATATTACTTGTAGTATATTTGGTTTTATTCCTTATAGGATATTATATTTATCATTTTGAATTATCAAAGCACTATAATAATCGTGACAGAATTAAAAAAATAATGTTCGTTGTTATACCGCTCTGCCTCATTACTGTTATTGCCATTGTCTTCGGATACTTAGCACTCAATGGTGTTATATATAATAAAGAATACAGCAGTAATATACACTTTGTATGGTTATTTCTCATTTGGTTACCTCACTTATGGTGTGTCAGAGTCGTTCAAACCGGGCTGAAAGAATATGATTCTCCGGTAAATATTGAATGTTCACGAGCAAAAAGGATTATACCTGCCGCGATTGTTGCCGTCATTTTTATATCCTCCGGATTCATATCGGAATACATATATTTCACCCTGCCGAACGATAAAACAATTACCTTAGAAAGCACAATTGAACAGGTTACCGAAAGAGACCGGATAAAAGCCGTTCTCGAAGCATACGGAGTTAACAGCGAACTCATGGAGTTTATTCCCGATGAAGAACTGCTCGAATATCAAGATTTGCCGCTACCCGAAGACAATCCTTTAATTAGAGAAAACGAAAAGGTTAAATGCGAATGGCACGTCACTTACAATCAGCCTGAAGGTGAAGACAAATATATTAAAAGATGGGATTCTTTTGATTTTGCGTTCCCGATGAAAAAGGAAGGAAACAATATCACTTACAGAATACTGCAAATAACACGGCACACAATACCGGAAGAAGACTACAAAGAGTTTTCCCAATACATTTTCGGAGAGTTTACCGATGCAAGCGTCTTTTATGAGCAAGCGAATACAAGCAATCGATACTATATAGCTGACAAAACCGGCAAAAGTATAACCTACCGCAAGCCGCTTCGGATAATAACAGGAAAATACACTAGAAAAGCCGGAATGGAATTCAAAATAAAGAGCGATACAGTATCGATTCATGCAGTTAATACAACTGTTGAAGAGAGTGGGGAGCACTATCCTTATTCGTATTTTCCTGTTTCGGATAACATCTTCATAATTAAGAAAAAGCCCATACTTTTCAGATACCGCTCCGTTTTTGAAATTGATGTTATGGGTGATTATTATAAAAACTATAAAGGTTATTCCACCTACTCATACCGAGGCTATCATAAAGATCCATTATTATCATTAGAGTCCGTGAAATGACATCACTGAAAACGTAAACTGATAATTGCTTCCGGAGGTGATTTCATGACAAAGAACGATATAGGTCAGATTCTTGACAGAATCTGTTCGGGCATTGCAAGCGAAGCAGAGCGCAGCGATGCCCGCGATGAACTATACGATCATATCATGAATCACTATGAGAAAAACATAGCCTGCGGTATGACCGAAGACGAGGCATATTCAGAAGCGGTTAAGGTGCTCGGGAATGAGGACGAAATACATAACTCCCTCAAAAGAGCGCATAAAAGCAAAAGTCCAAAAGAAATAATATCGCTCGCACTATTAATTCTATCTTTAGCAATAATACTCATGATAATTGTTACGCCAATTCTGTTTATTATAGGCTTATTTGCAATGTTTCCGCCCACCAAGCTTGAAAAAGTCGTCACATAAGATGATCCTGCTTTCTACGCTGAAATAGCCGAAGACTTCAGAGATTACGGATACCATTATCTTCTCAGAGGTAACCCCGTAAAAATACCTATATTCCCTGAAAAAATCGACGAAGACAAAATCACCGAATTCAATGATATTATCTACGAATTTAACTATTCTTACGAAAACTGTGAGATGTGCTGGCTGACCGTAAAATATGATGAATCTGAATATGAAGCAGAATCGGAACGTTTGAAAAAGCTGTATCGCACCGATGCCTGCAAGCAGATATACGGAGTAACAGGGGCAAAAGAAGGCTATACTATTCTCGCTGTTTATGCCGATAATGACGCATTGATTTATGCGCTTGCAGATAATAACAACACGGGCAATATTACTTATGCTTATTTTGATATAAGCAAAAAATCCCAGGCTCTTCCGGCAAGATACAGAACGGATTTCAAAAATGAATACCTGCTCAAGGGATTCAGCGGTCAAAAATTTGAAATAGATATGACCGGCATAAAAATGCAGACTTATCCTCCTGAGTTGCTGGTAACCGAGTATGATATTCCTGTCGATTGCTGGGTAAAGCCTGTGTCATATACCTGGCATACACTGGAATTACCGGACTCATCATGGTCCGAAAAATCAATGCAGGCCGAAAATGATGAAGATATTCAGACTTTTTCGCTCGTGCGCGACAAGGACACCGTCAATAAATACCCTCTTGAAGACAAAACGAGCATCGCAATTTCATATGATCCTACAAGTATTAAATGCAAAATGACTAACTGCGATACCGGAGAAACCATAAATTGGGACCTGAACGAAAAAGACTATCTTCCCGAAGGTGAATGGATCTGTGAAATAGAAGCCGAATGGAACGACGAAACATTCGGAGGCACCGGAATATATAAATTCAGATTTATAAACGAGTAAATGAGATCCTTCGCTGCGCTCAGGATGACAAAAATGAATAATTGATAATAATAAAAACTCCCGGAAATCCGGGAGTTGCTGTTTTATCTGTCGTCTTTATTGGGGTCGAAGCGCTCCTCAAAGAAGAATTTGAATTTTTCCTCTTCGGCGCGGAGTCTCTCTTCCTCTTTTTTCTTTATCTTTTCGAGGCGCTCCTGCTCCGCCTTTTCCTCGGCGGTGAGCTTGACCTTCTCGGGCTTGTCCTTCTTGGGCTTCTCTTTTTTGGGCTCAATCTTCTTGCCCTTCTTATATGCTGCGGGAACAAGCGCTTCTTCTTTATTCTTCTTCGCGCGCTTGATTCTCATAAGCACAACAAGAATGATTATGACAAGCAGAATGACCGATCCGACTCCGATACCGATGGTCTTGAGCGTCTTGACGACATCTTCGTTTATCGTTACCGAGAATTCTTCCTCCTGGCCGACATTGCCGGCTACATCCTCATAATCCTTAATCTTAAGCTTTACGCCCGAAATATCAACGGAATTGACCTCGATGATAACCGTATCGGCGGCAGTCTTGTTGATTGCCTTGATTACGGGAGGAGCGATTGTTTCATCCGCCGTGGTGAATTCATAAATGGATTCATCGGTGCAGTTGATTACTATTTCGCTGAAATTGACGGTGATATAATTCTTCTCATCATCTGTGATGACGCTGATTACCTTCGGGGGCTCTGTATCGCCTTCCCACTCGCTGACAACGATTTCCTTAGTGAGCTTCGTGCCGTCGCCCATATCGATTTCGAGCAGGGCGTTTTTGGTTGCTTTGATGCTGTTAGTGGCGGCAAATGCGATTGAATAGGTATCGTCGCTGTTGAACGAAGCGAGCTGAGAGGCGGCGTTCTTTTTGCTGAAGGATTTGGTTGTGCCGCCGGACGCTTTGATAACCTCGTTAAATGATTTCTTTATGCTGTCATTTGCGACATTGGGAT
>CAMUZD010000156.1 GCA_947165115.1 uncultured Clostridia bacterium | reverse complement strand
ACGCACGTGCACCGGCAGGCGACCACCGTGCTCATCGTCCGCTTTTTCGCAGAGACAGTTGAACATCTGCGTATATATCATACTCAGAAGAAAGTTCAGACTGCCGTCCGTATCCGACATTATAAGATACAATATTGTTTTTCTGTCGCCGATTTTATCAAGCTCCAGTTCGTCATACATTGTTATTTCACGGACCTCGGCGATATCGAAGGGAGCGAGTCTCGCCGCCGCTGAAATGAGTATCGATTTTGCGGTTTTGCCGGCAGCAAGCTTATATTTTCTGTACTGCCTTACCGCGAAATGCTCGGGTTCTCTTGCTTCCAGGTCGTCAAACATAAGGTCAATCGCGTTTTTGAAGGAATCGTCGTCCTCGTGGACTTCCATATTGTTCAGAAGAGTAATGAGAGCGTTGAAGTTCTGCTCTTCGGGAAGAGCTTCGTACCAGATATATCCGATCAGAGCGCAGTATAACAGGGTCTCGGCTTTTTCCCAGAACGGATCTGAGGATTTGCCTTCGCCTTTAGTGTTTGAAATAAGAACATCCACAAGCTTCAGCACATCCTTTTCACTGTGAATATACGCGAAAGGGTTATAGTGCATTGACTTTTTCGTGTTGATTGTATTGAAAACCTTTACTATGTAGTTATGATCCTTGAACATTTTCCCGGTTTCAAGAATCAGCGTTCCCTTCGGATCGGTGACCACATATGAAGAGTGCATCTGCATAAGATTCGGCTTTATCCAGAATCTTGTTTTACCCGATCCAGAACCGCCGACAATCAGCACGTTCTTATTTCTTGCGTCCTTTGGATTTTTGGGACGGTTGCTCATCATAAGCAGTTCCGTCTGTGTCAGTATAATATTCTTCTTGAACACGGGATCCACAAAAGGGCGGATATCCTCCTTTGTGCCCCAACGGGCTGAACCGTATTCTTCGTTCTTGCGGAATTTCTTAGCGTTTTTGCTTTTGACATATACCGCAGTTCTTATTCCGGCCGCTATTGCTATACCGACAAGCAGATCGACAGGCTCAAAACTCGGAGCAATTGTTTTGAAGGCTAAAGAAAAACCTTCCACAATTTTCAGAGCCTTATCGGCAAACTGAGTTCCGGGCGTAAGTCTGTATGCCTGTCCTATCTTTGTCGCAAACAGTCCGATAAGAATATACGGAAGATTCGGAATCAGATACTTTTTGATATTTATGTTCTTCATCTGTCGAGTTCCCTGTGTTTAACCTTGGTAGGCAGTTCTTTAACGACAGCCTTGAACTTATTGAGAGTTTCCATAATGGATTCCTTTTTCTTCTGCTTTCCGACAACCTTCTTGGTGTAATCGTTGAAAGCCGCTTCAAGTGCGTCGTTATCTTTTGCTTTGAAGAAAACGAGATACTTGGGCGGATCCACTGTTCTGTCTCTCTTTATGGCGTAATCGATTCCGTATTTCCTTGCTACACGGTCGAAATCGCCCACTGTTTTGTGAGCGATTTCTATGTTTTTCATTCCCTCGTTCTGTTTTGCAAGCTGCTTTACGCTCTGCCTGCCTGCAGGCCTGACCGAGTTGCTGTGTTTTGTTTTCTCAAAGGTGAGAAACTTCTCAATCATCTGTTTCATTTCCCTGGCGGTAAACTTCGCCGCCTGGGTGGACATTGTGATTGTTTTCTGCTGAACCTCTTCCTGCATCTCAATCCCTCCAGTCTATGACAAAGGTGATATCAAGAACATTCGTGCTGGAAATCGGCTGGGATGTTGCTGACACAACAGCTGAATAGGTCAGCGGCAGATTGCCGTCTTTTGAGATATCCCAGTTGCCTGTCACCGGCATAGTATTGCCTGAAGTACTCTGAGAATCTCTTAATTTCAGACCGATTTTATGCGAATCAACCTTCTGGTTGGCCATATTAGTTGAATACGGAACAACGGACCATCCGTTTTTCGGAGAGAGACTGATGCCCGTAACCTTAACGGCCGCTGTCGAGTTGTTGGTTATTGCCGCATTTGTCGGTGCATATACTTTGCCGTCCTTATCCATTACCAGAGATAATGTTGCCGGAACAGTTACCGAAAATCTCGTCATAAGATATCCGCAGTCATCGCAGTAACAGTCGCTGTCATCATCGTGGTGATCTCCGTAAGAGATATTCGTGTGTCCGCAGACACAGGTGTCTGTTTTCTTATGCCTTGTTTCTGAAACTACTTCCCAGGTAGTTTTGAAAGTATGGTTTTCGTCAAATTCTTTCAGCCAGCCGCAGTCCGTACATGTTTGTTTAACATGGTGCTGGGTATTGGAAATATCCGTATATACATTCTGGTTCTTATTGTATTTGTGAAAACTAAGGATTGTTTTTCCGTATGTACAGATTGTGCAATGCTCCCTGTGATAATGATATGTGGCGGGCGAATAACCATAGCCGTTATCAGGTTCCAGCTGCCTGTATCCTTCAAAATCGCGAACAATATTATGCTCATCATATTCATATTTAGAATAACCGCAGTTCTGGCATTCAGCTTTTCTTGCATGATAAACCGATGTATCCGGAGAATCCGGGTCGAGATTTAACATATCGCTTGGCGGATAATACGTCCAATCGGAGTATGTGAAACTATGATTCTGCTGAATCGTATCCGTATATCCGCAGACAGAACATGTCCTTTTTACCGAATGCTTGGTTCCGTCAACTGATGTGTAATTACTGTAAGTCCATGAATGATTTGCTTTCGAAGTATATGAATAATTACAAACCGTACATGTGGTTGTTCTTTGGTGTTGCGTACTGCTGATGGAAGTCCAGTCTGTGGATGATGTTCTGTGAATCGATTTTTCGGTTTCTGTGTAACCGCAATCGCTGCAAGTGTTTGTTCTCTGATGATAAGTGCCGTCATATTTGGTCCATGTTCCCATTGACCAATTATGATGCTCGTATTCTTGTTTAACTCCGTTGCATCCCTTTGCGCATATTATTGTCTCTATTGCATCAAGTTCATCATTACTCAGATACCCGTCATTGAATGTGCCGTCTGCCAATACCTGTGAAATAATGGATCCGGTTACGCTTGCTCTTTTAGAGCCGGTACATTTGTATGTTGTAAGATGATAACCGGTTTTTCGGTAAGTAGTATCACCTGATGTTACATCGTCGGTAAGTTGCGCATATGATTGTGCAACATAAACATGACTGAAACGGAACAAGGCCATTGCATGCTTGGATAGTCCCGAATTGGTATAACTTGGGCAGTATGCAGCAAAAAAATGATCATTGGTTGTCATACTGTAAATTGTCGCGTCAATTCTATTATCAGCATTTAGGATTGTTCCTCCCAGATACGGAACAGAAGACGGGATTGTCGCTCCATACAACAGAGGGCCGCAAAGCTGAACTTTTTTACTGCAGAGAGCTTTATGGCATGTGATCGACAGCTCCATATCCGCATAAGCGCTGAGATTTGTACCGAAAACAATCATTGTAAAAATCACAAAGCTTACTATTATTCTGAATATCTTGGAGTGTTTCTTCATCTGAAACGCCTCCTTATTCAACCAGCGAAATAGTAAAGATAACTTTTGCAACCTCTTTATCCTTCATTGCGCCTGCATCCTTGGACACCTTTGCAAAATAGTTCAGCGGAAGATTCTCTGTCGGAGCGATATTCGGAAATGCTGATTCGCTTATTTCCATGTTTCCGCTGCCCTTTGTCACGATGCCGTTAATTTTAAGGGCAATGGTCTTATTACCCGAAAAGGAATCGTAACTGCCGACTTTGAAATCTCCGTCATTTACAGCTACCGCTTTAACCTTGACCGAACCTGATTTCGCGTTGTTCGTGATTCTGGCGTTATTAGCCGTAACAACAGTGCCGTTGTATATCTCGACAGGCAGCGAAGCCGGAACGGTTACCGATATGCTTCTGTAGTCATTAACCACAGTAAGCTTCACGGGAACGGAAGCAGTAGCTTCTTTGTTTGCAAAAGCAGTAATGCAGGAAACTGAAAAGAGAGTAGCTATGGCAAGTAAGATTGCCGTTATAGTTTTAAGTTTCATATATTTTCCCTGCCTTCCTTAAAGATTGGAGGGCGTTGCCGCCCTCCGTTGTAAAATAATTGTTTAGGATTAATTAAGCAGCGGTATCGAATTCAACAACGAATACGATATTTGCAACTGTCTTATTGGTTACGGCCGTTGAAACGGGAGTAACGATAGCGTCATAAGCAACAGCTACGCTGTTCTTGGTTGTATCGCCGACACCTGACATATAGCAGCCTGTAACGGGAGCGGAGATAAGAGCCTGGGAATTATTGGTATTCGCGGTCTTAACCTGTGCGCCGTTACCGAGCTTCATGGCGAAACCGATTTTGTTGGAGTCGACCTTTTCGGATGCGAGAGTGCTCTTGTTTCCGAAGGGAACGAGAGTCCAGCTGTTAGCGCCACTGATAGTGGCAGTCTTAACTCTGACTGCGCCGAAAGAGTTGTTTGTAATCTTAGCGTTATCGGCAGTTGTGGTCTCGCCGTCAGTGCCTACCGCAACGGGAAGAGCGGTGGGAATGGTCACGGAAAGAGCTGTCGGAGCGGGATCACCGTTGAGGGTGCCGTCGTCGGTTGAATAAAGATTAACGGGAGTAGTGCCGTTGCCGCCGTTGGTGGTAATGTCGGCTGCGAATGAGGGAACTGCCATAGCTGCGATAGCACAGACAGCAAGAATGATGGAAATGACCTTTGTAAGTTTGTTGTTTTTCATAAGTAAAATTCTCCTTTGTTAGTTATAGTATAGTTTTTGATTTGAACTGTTCCGGTCAGTTCTTAACCGTAATCTGAATGATTGCTCCGGCGCATCCGAGTGATTCTCCCGTGTCGGGATTCATGTTATGGAACATCGCCGTGCATTCATAAGTGCCTGCCGGCAGATTCTCAAGCAGTTTAGCTTTTTCAATCTTACTGCCCACAGGAATACCTTTGGATTCTTTGACATCCGCACCGCCTTTAGTTCCGTGTCCCGCATTAATGCATATCGTAAG
>CAMUZD010000155.1 GCA_947165115.1 uncultured Clostridia bacterium | reverse complement strand
GCGATTATGTCATCACGGGCGGCGAACTGCCTGCCCTGATTCTCGCGGACTGTATATCGAGAATGCTCCCCGGAGTTCTCCCCAATGAAGATGCCTTCACTCTTGAAAGCCATTACTCGGGCTTGCTTGAATACCCGCAATATACCAGACCGTATGAGTGGCACGGTAAAACGGTGCCCGAGGTGCTGATTTCGGGGCATCACGCCAATATCCAGAAATGGCAGCGCGAAAAATCGCTTGAAATCACCCTCGCAAAAAGACCCGATCTGCTCAGCAAAGCGGATCTCACAGAGCAGGACAAGGTTTATCTTGCTTCGCTTGAAACAGATAACAAATAAAATAAAAAAATTCTTGCAATTTTACTTATTATATGATAAAATGCAATTCGTTATGTAACGTATTCCGAAAGAGGTGAACACAATGAAGGAAGGAATCCATCCCAACTACCACCAGACAGAGGTTCGCTGCGCTTGCGGCGCCGTCTATCAGACAGGTTCGACCAAAGACGGTCTCAAGGTAGATATCTGCTCAAAATGCCATCCGTTTTTCACCGGCAAGCAGAAGCTGGTTGATACCGGCGGACGCGTTGACCGTTTCAACAAGCGTTTCGGTCTCGGCGAAAACAAATAAGCAAGCAAAAATGCGGCGCATATTCTGCGCCGCTTTGCTTTATGTTAAAGGGAATCTATGGACAGCTATAAAACCGTAAGAAAAGAAACGAGCGAGGAATACATCGTCAAGAAATCCCGCTTCATAGGTTACATAAAGCCCGTAACCTCAAAGCAGGAGGCGCTCGATTTTATAGCGGAAATATCTAAAAAACACTGGGACGCGACTCACAATGTCTATGCCTATATCCTGCGCGAAGAGGGCATAAAAAAGTTCTCCGATGACGGAGAACCTCAGGGAACGGCCGGTATGCCCACGCTCGATGTGCTCGAAAAAAACGGGCTGACCGACGTCTGCGTTGTAGTGACAAGGTATTTCGGAGGAATTATGCTCGGAGCCGGAGGGCTTGTCAGGGCCTATTCTCACTCGGCCTCAATCGCCGTAAATGCTTCCGGAATCGTGACAAGGGCAATGTGCGCAAGGCTAAAAATCAACTGCGATTATACCTTTTACGGCCGCCTTGCTTCACTTATTCCCGAATGCGGGGGAATAATTGAGTACACGCTCTATGAGGATAATGTGACCGTCATATTCCGCCTGCCGCTTGCGGATTGCGATTCCTTTGCCGCAAAACTCACCGAAGCCTCAAACGGCAGATATACCGCAGAAAAAACGGATGAGTTTTATGCGGATACAGATTGAAAATCACAGCGTATAATATGATATATACACTTTATGCCCGACAGTGAAGCTGCCGGGATATTTTTTCAGCATCTCACGATGCGCCGATTCCCATTTTTCAAAGGTTGCGGCGTCCATGGAGGCGAGGGTTCCGCGGCAGGCAATCATCCTGCCGTGCCAGCTTTCAGCAGTGAAAGGAATATCCGCATAGAATTCTTCTGTAACTCTGCCCGGGAAAAGGTCGTCATATAAATCTTCATGTGCGTTCCTTCCGCTGTTCCAACCAGAGTTAAATCTTTTAACGAGCGCAATGCTCTCAGCCGCGATTCTGTCATCAAAATCCCAGTTCATGAAAACTTTGATGAATTTTCCGCCCGGTTTCAGCATACGCGCGATTTCGTCCTTCATCTTTTCGCGGTTAAAATACCAGAAACACTGCGCCGCAGTAATGACATCAAAGGAGTTGCTTTCAAGACCGGTATTCTCCGCTGAAGCTGTTATGTAGTGTATTCTTTTGCCGGATTCCGCCGCCTCTTTACGCGCAAAGGCAATCTGCTCGGCAGAGATATCGGCGCCTGTGATTTCACAATTTTCATTGTATAAATTTTTGGGTAAAACTCCGGTACCTGTTCCGAGATCCAGCCATGCGGTGCCGTTTGCGCCGACTCCTAAACAGCGCAGTCGGTCATATAATTCTTTGGGATAAATATCTCTGTATTCGGCGTAGGCGGATGCCGTTTTGCCGAAATCGAAAGAGGTTCCCCCGTCAATACCGTTGATTTTCATACTCTCCCCTCCTATTTGTTATTATAACATAAAGAAAGAGATTTGCAAATCACATTATGCTTCGGCGAATCTGACATTGAGTTTATACGCCGAATCGGAGCAGACGAAATCATCGAGGCCGCCGTCGATTATCTCCCTCGCGGCTCTTTTCATCGCGCCGACCAGCACGGGAGACTCATCGAGAGGCATAGAAAGCAGAACCGTTTCGATATAAACGCTCTTTTCCTCATCGGTCAGATTCTCTTCCCATTCAAAGATGTCGCTCATCTCGCCGTTGTCAAATTCCATATAGTATTCAAGCGGAAGAATGTTGTAATTTCTTGTGATATTCATGGTTTATACCCCCTTTTCAGCTTTCATTATAAACTGTCACGAGGGTAATAAAACGGACTTTGATTTGTGAGCTTTACACCTTTATAAAAAGTAAATACTTGACAATATTTTTCCGTTCGGGTATAATGCCGTCAGTCAGTTCGAAACCATCCTGACTTAAAACAAAACTACGGGAGAAAACTTGATATGAACAAAAGAAACAAATTCATTGCCGCGACGGCGCTGATTGCAGCTCTCTACGCGGCGCTTACCTATGCGCAGAATTTTCTTCTGCCCGGCACTGCGACAATGGCTGTGCAATTCAGGGTATCCGAGGTGTTGAATGTGCTCGCGCTCTTCATTCCGGCGGCGATTCCCGGCCTGACAATCGGGTGCATTATCGCAAATATCTACTCCGTCGGCTCGGGCCTTCCGCTCGATATGATTTTCGGCTCAATCGCGACACTCGGAGCAACCGCAAGCATGTGGTTTTTAAGAAAGGCGAAAATCGGAAAGTATCCCCTCTTCGCGATGCTTATGCCCGCAATCTGGAACGGCATAATCGTCGGTTGGGAAATCGAGCATTTCTTCATTGACGGTCCGTTTGAGTGGTCCGGTTTCCTGATTCAGGGCGGATGCGTTGCGCTCGGCGAACTTGCAGTTATGCTGACCCTCGGCACAATTCTCTATTTCGTAATGATAAAGCACGGCCTCGACAGAAAACTCTTCAGCAACCGCATAGGCGAAAACGGCTGATAACAATTATCCCCGACCTCACGGCCGGGGATTCTTTTATTTATGTTTGCGGCTGATTTTATTCAGGCCGCGCGTGCTGTGATTAAACTGCTCTTCAGCTCTGTCGTAATCGGATTTCGGAGCATAATCATAATCGGATTTTTTACCGATTTTTATCAGAATCAAAGATATGATGACAAGCGCAATACCTGCAAAAAAGCCGATAATCTCAAGTTTGAGCATGTAGAATTGAAAGTTTAGGTTTACAATTTCAACTGCACAACAGATAATCAAAACTATCCCTATACCGAGAAGGCTTTCGCCTGCTTTTTTCATAAGACTATCTCCGTATTATTAAAGACCTGTCTTTTCTCTGATATAATTTCTCGCGAGCAGAGCATATTCAAAGGGGTTTGCCTTTGCGGGATCCTGCTCGGCTTCAACGACTATCCAGCCTTCGTAATCGGCTTCGGCAAGAATATCAAAGACGGGAGTGAAATCAAAATCTCCGTCACCGGGAACGGTGAACGCGCCCGCTCTGACGCAGTCGAGAAAGCTCCAGCCCTTTTCCTTGCCCTCTGCTATGACGGCGTTTCTCGTGCTCTTGAGATGAACGTGCTTGATTCTGTTTACATACTTTTTAAGAACGCCGATTGCATCCTCGCCGCTGAATGCGAGATGGCCGGTATCATAGAGGAGATAGACAAGATCGGGATCGGTGATCTCCATAAGCTTGTCGATTTCAGCCTCGGTCTGAACGCCGGTGCCCATATGATGATGGATAGTGAAATACATATCCTTTTCTTTTGCGAGGCGGCCCATCTCATTGAAACCCTTACGGATGAGCTCCCACTGCTCGTCGGTATAGACGGGCTTATCGCCGAAGATGCTCTTGCTTGTTCCCTGAATTGAATTGCCCTGCTCGGAAGCGCCGATTACTCTTGCGCCGAGAGCATAGAGGAAATCTCTGTGCTTGATAAAGGCTTCAATAGTGGCGTCATAGCCTTCGGAGAGAAGGAGCGAGGAGAACCAGGCGTTGCAGATTCTCATACCTCTGACATCGAGCTTATGCTTGAGAGTCTCAACATCTTTCGGATATTTATTGCCGATTTCGCTGCCGGTGAAGCCCGCAAGAGCCATTTCGCTCACGCACTGCTCAAAGGTGTTCTCGGCGCCGAGATCGGGCAGATCGTCGTTGGTCCAGGCGATAGGGGCAATAGCGAGTTTAACTTTATCTTTATTAAGCATTATATATTTCCTCCGTTTATCAATACAATCTTGCGTCTTTTACATGAGCCTGCATATCCTCATAAGCGGCTTTGACCGTCTCACTCTCGGAAACGGAGGCAACGCCGACACGCCACCAGGCATCATAGCCGTCGCTCATGCTCTTATGGGCGACTTTTATATCAAACAGACACGGAACTGTCTGCTTTACGGAATCCTCAAGCGCCGCTTTGAGCTCGGCAACATTTGTTACTCTGTAGCCCTTGCAGCCGTAGCCCTCGGCTATCTTAGCGAAATCGACATTGATGAGCGCGCCGTCGAGCAGACCCGTTTCGGGATTTCTCGCGCAGAATCTGGTGCCGAAGGTATCGGTGCCCTGATTATTCTGAAGATTTTCAATACAGCCCCAGCCGATGTTATCAAAGAGCATTACGTTGATTTTGAGATTCTCCTGAACGGCGGTGTGAAGCTCGCTGTGAAGCATGAGGAAGCTGCCGTCGCCGCACATGGTATAGACCTCTTTATCGGGGCGGGCAATCTTTACGCCGAGAGCGCCGCATATTTCATAGCCCATGCAGGAGAAGCCGTATTCCATATTGTAGGTGCCGGGAGTGAATGATTTCCACAGACGCTGCATGCATCCGGGAAGGGAGCCTGCGGAACCTACAGCTATCGCATCCTTCGCGATGAAATTATTGATTTCGCCGAGCGCTCTGGTCTG
>CAMUZD010000154.1 GCA_947165115.1 uncultured Clostridia bacterium | reverse complement strand
CACAAAAGTCAAGTGGATTTACGATTTCAGTTCGCTGACTGTCGGAATAATCCTGATGCTTATCCTGCTTCATAAATTCGAATGGACCGCAATCGGTGTCGGTACGATTATTACGACGATAGTCAATGCTCCGCTTATAGGCCTTTTCGGCAAATTGATAGACAGAATCTGGAAGGATAAAGAGGGCGTGAGAACGCCGCAGACCGAGCTCGAAGAACGAAAAGCCCTCGAAGAAGCGGCAAAGAAAGCCGAAGAAGAGGAAGACGAATAAAAGGAGAGACCGATATGAAAAAACTTACCTGCCTGATTATGGTCGCAGTTACGTTATTTGCCTGCCTTGGCGTCAGCGCTTCGGCTAAGGAATCCGCCCGCATTCTTGAGCTTGCGGAGAAATTTGAGGACGGTATCGGCCCCGAGGTAAACGGTATCAAAATCGATTATGTCAGCTATACTCCCGAAAATCTAAGAAGGGGAGTGAAATATCCGCTTGTTATCCTGATTCACGGTATGGGTCAGGGCGGCGAGAAGCGGGAGCAGATTGTAAACAATGATTTTCCCGCCTTTGCCGGCAGAGAGATGCAGTCGCGTTTCACAAACGGCGCCGCGTACATATTTATTCCCCGTTCCGATGAATCAGAGAATCCTTACGGCACCTGGAGCGACGATGAGGTTGAGCCGCTTTACGCAGCAATCCGTCAGTTTATTTCGGCTAACAGAGCTCACATTGATACCACGCGCATTTATATTGGAGGGTACTCAATGGGCGGCAAGATGGTATTGAAAATGATATCTTCTTATCCGAAGATGTTCGCCGCCGCTTTTCCGATGTGCCCCGCTTATATTCCGACCGACGCGCAGATAGAGGCGGTTAAGAATATGCCTCTCTGGGTCTTGTCTTCAAGATATGATGTAATCGGCGGATATCACGTTTTCGGCAAGCAGATATGGGAGCAGATTTGCCGCATCACAAAGATTCCCGGCAAATGCAGGATCTCCGTTTTCGGCACGGTCTGCTATCCCGACGGCAAAAAGACGCCGAGCAACCATCATGTCTGGTATGCGGCGTCAAACGATATGTTTGCCTATGATAAAGGTGATTATCCCAATATGTCAACAACCGATGCAAACGGCAAAGAGATTAAGCTCACATATCCCGACGGCCTTATTTCCTGGCTCTGCAAATACAGATCATCATATAATGGCGCCGATCTCAAAAAGACAGCTCTCGTTGATGAAAACGATTCAAAAGTAACAGACCTGGGAATAAGAATACTAAAAGGTCTTAAATATGAAATTGCAGACACCTTCCGTGCTGTCATAAAGGCAATTACGGGAAAGTTTGATTTCAAACAGGATGCTGACAGGTTCAGGATTTTCGGATAAACATAAACAATGCCGCCGTAAAGGCGGCATTTTCTTTTGTAAAAATGAGTTTCGGACTAATCGATTGTAAAATCCTCTGTTTTCAGGTCGCAGTAGTATCTCCCGCACACCGCGCTGAATTTCAGCACGCAGTAGTCGGGGTCGGTGACTCCGCCCTTATAAAACATCGTGTCGCCTTTGCGCCAGATCATGTTTTTCGTCTCCTGATCGGTCAGGACCTCCATTTTGCCTTTCAGCATGACTCCCGTATATTTAATCAGGCCCTTGTGATAAAAGTAAATACAAGCGTTCGGATTATCAAGATACTGCTTCACTCTCATTGAAGAGGTGTTTGTTGAGAAATAAAAACATTTCAGCCTTTCGGTTTTTCTGGGCTTCAGCATCGCTTTCACATTCGGAAAACCTTCCCCGTCAACGGAGCAGATAAAAGCAACCTTTTGCTTTCTGATAAATTCTGCAATTCTTTTATTATCCATAGTCTCTCCTTCCCCTGACTGAATTATACTTTCAGAGCCGCTTTCAGCACGGGCTCAATCGCCTTAGCCATGCAGTAAAAACCGAGATCGTTTGGGTGGCAGTTATCCACAGTTCCCGAGTCGCCGCCGAAGATTTTCAGTATTTCTGTTCCGTCAATGAAATAAACGTTTTTATCCCCGTTTTCAACTGCTGTTTCATAGGATTTCTTAACTATATTGCGGCGCAGAAGTTCCTCTTTATTCGGATTCGGCTGAGGGCGCGAAAGCATAATAACCGGCAGGGACGGATTCTTTTCGCGTATCGTCCTGTAAAACGCGAAGTGCGTTGCCTCAAGATGCTCCGGAGTCGGCGCATTATGGTCGTAATCGAGCACGAAGGCGGACATATTGAGACTTGCTATATATTCCGCCACGCTTTGCTCACCCAGTGCGCTGCCCGAAAAGCCGAGATTTATATGATCGCAGCAGAGCAGGCGGGAGAGAATATTCTGATATGCGTTGCCCGGGCGCGAGGCGCATCCTCCCTGCGTGATGGATGAACCGTAATAAACCGCGGGTGCCTGAATGCGGTAAGGCGCGGCTTTTTCAATCCTGCTGCCCGCAGGGAAGCCGAGCTCAAGGCGCGCAACTCCGCTGTAGAGCGGGAAATGAATCGTGATTTCGCGCATGCCTTCGCCGCCTGTATAAAGCTCGGCAGAGAAGCCGTCTTCAAGTTCTACAGGTGGAGCGAAGGTTCCGATATAAACGCCGTCTGCATAGAGGTCAAAGCCCGATGAGCCGGTCAGAGCGAAATGCTGCATCTTTGAAACACAGCGCATTCCGGCGCGCAGGATGATTCTTTCGGTGTCGGTGCAAAACCGCACGCGCCCGCCCGCAGTATTCAGATTGAGAGCTTTGACGCCTTCATTTGCCGCTTCGGCCACATCATAGGGAATGCGGTAATAACCGCCCTCGTCCCTCATTAGACCGTGAACGGTGAAAGGCGGCTCTGAAACGTCAAAAAACACCGCCTGCGAGCCGTCGGGAGCCCGGATTGCAAAGTTTTTATCTATTTCTTCTATACGCATTGTGTCAGGTTCTCCTTGACATACCGTAATAATTCAGAGTGTTTTACAGAAGCGGGGACCTTCTTCGCCTGTAGTGCCGGTGGGGATAAAGCCGCATTTTTCAAGGACTCTCTGCGATTTATTATTATCCGGCTCTGTCTCTGCCTCAACGCGGCGGACTCCCGGTTGACTCAACGCCCAGGATACGGCTGCGGTGACCGCTTCTGTTGCGTAGCCGTGTCCGCGGCATTCTTCCGAAATCCCGTAACCGATTTCGACCGAGCCGTCTGCGTTCAATCCCTTGAAGCTCAGATCTCCTATATGAGAGCCGTCTTTAAGCGCAATAAACCAGATTGCATACCAGTCCCAATCCTGCGGATTATCAAGGCATCCCTGCAGCATTTCTTTATATGCCGTTATGAGAATCGGGTCTGTCTGTTTTTCGATATAAGCGTTCATTTCATCTTCAGACGCAGTCTGTATCACCAAACGCTTTGTTTCAATTATCATTCTTCTGTTTCCTTTAATCCGGTCAATTAACTGTGAGCCATTGTATAGAAATAAGCGACTATCGCGAAGAGCGGCGGAAATTTTTCTGCCAGCTTATTGATTTTGATATATTTTATGACAACCGGTTTTTCCTCGTTGCTGACATGCCAGTAATCAGGCGGCGCGTAGCGAATAACATCTTTGTCGATTTCTCTGATATCTTCGTTTTCAAATTCCTGAAGTATTGTCACGCCCGCATCGAGCAGGTCCTGATAAAGCTCTTCCTGCCTGTCACCGCGTTTCGGATTCAGGTGAGAAAATTCGCCCTTCGCGGCGTTTGCCTTCCACCAGCGCCATGAGAGCTCGCTTCGCTTGAGATTGGCAAATTGTTCGCCTGTTTTTGCGGCAAGTTCAGCCTGCTTCCACAAGCTGTCAATTACGCTGACTTCCGCCGACATAATCGGGCGCATGACAGCCCAGGAACTGTAAATAAAGGTCATGTGGCCGTCAAATGAGCCGGCGCGCTTTGTGAAGATATCAATGATTTTGCGCATATATCTGCCGCCCGGGCCGTAGTAGGCATCAAGGAAGCCGTCAATCTCGCTGTCGAGGTCGCAATAGGGATCCTGCATACATTTTGAAATCATATAGGCGCGAAGCTCTGCAAATTCCGTATCACAGTTCTCGACAAAGTAGTTGCCTTCAACGTATATGCCTTTAACATTGTGTTCATAGTAAATTTGCATATTGCGCTGAATAATGCCGAAATTCGGAATAACCGCGCAGGGATGAAGATAATGAGTTGCATAATCCCATATATAAAGGCGGTCGCAGACTTCAGACCAGTCCTCCAGAGCCTGATAAAACTGTTTATTGCATTCGTCGTCAAGCGCATGCGCCATGCAGCAGAGTATCGGGCACATGCGGATTATCACATTTTCGCGCGGAGTTATCCCTTCGGGCACCTCGAGGGTGTATTGATAAGCGAAGGTATCGACTGCCACATTGTCATAACCGTTTTCTTTCACGGTATCGGCAATCTGATTGACAAAATTCAGCATTGTCGCGGATTGCTTTCCGCCGTGAGAAGCTTCAAATGCCTTGCAGTTTTCGCATTCGCAGTAGTTGGTATTATCGTTCTGAGTAACGGAAACTATCTGAAGCGGCGCGTCGGGATTGTGTTTCTCTTCAAGAATCTTCAGCACGTTTTCGGTGCAGATTCTGAGAACATCGGGGTTCGTGAGGCAGGGCTGATCGGCCGTCCTCTCGCCGTCGTGAAGGGCGAGATATTCGGGATGAGAGTCTGCATATTTTTCGGTTTCGCAGAGCCCGCCTATGGTGTGGCAGAAGCCGCCGAGATAATCGACGCTGCCGCCCATTTCCGCGGGGATAGTCCTGCGCGAGCCGCTTGTCAGGCCGTTTGCCATCGAGTATTCCGTATTGAGCGGGCTTCTCCAGTCCGTATCCGTGCTCTCAAAATAGGGTTCATAAACAATATCTGTATCAATCGGGACGAGAAAAGCATCGCTCTGCGGCATCACGGTCATTTTTGAGGTATAAACCTTTCTGGCGCAGAATTCCTCAAGAAAACGGTAAGCGGCAATCTGCAGACCTCGCTGAGCCGTGCCGTTTATATGAATGTTTCCGTTGATTACCGCAATCCTGTAACCGTTGTCGGCAATCCCGTCAACATCGCAGGAGGAG
>CAMUZD010000153.1 GCA_947165115.1 uncultured Clostridia bacterium | reverse complement strand
TGACTGAAATTATTGTCGTTTTTAAGGTTCTTTTAAGAATTGCGTGTTAGATTAAACTCAGAAAACGAGAAAGGATGATTTCCTATGAATCATGAAATCCGAAAATACAGCCGAAATTAATTAATTCGTCTTTAGGTTAATTTAAGGTTCAGCAGATATAATCAGGTCAAACAGAATAAACAACACAAATAAGGAGAAGAATTATGAAAAAGAAAATTACGGCGATTTTACTCGCCTTGACGATTGTATTATCTTTTGCGGTTACGGCATTTGCGCAAACCGAACAGGCGGGCAGCCCGCCAAGCGGCTCACCGCCCGGTGGCTCTGCACCCGAAGGCACACCTCCCGGCGATCCTCCAAGTGGTGGTTCTTTTCCCGGCAATCCTCCCGACGGAAACCCTCCCGGCGGTGCTCCCGGCGGCTCAGCAAAATCGGTCAATTACAGCGGTGCGACAACAATCAATTCGGGTGAATCTCAGTCAGATAAAACCTATTCGTCAGCAAACGCGGATGAAAACGCGCTTCTAATTGATACCTCTGAAAATGTAACGATAACAAATCCCTCGGTATCCAAATCCGGCGATTCCGACGGCGGAGACAGTTGCAACTTCTACGGCATCAATTCCGGCATAATGGTAATGGGCGGCGGAACAACAAGCATTACCGGCGGTACTGTTGAAGCAACTGCAACCGGAGCCAACGGAGTATTTTCATACGGCGGAAACGGCGGTCAGAACGGCGCGGAAGGCGACGGCACAACCGTTATAATCAAGGATACAGTAATAAATACTACAGGTGATAACGGCGGCGGTATAATGACAACAGGCGGCGGGATTACAAAAGCGGAAAATCTGACTGTAACCACATCGGGGCGTTCATCGGCCGCAATAAGAACCGACAGAGGCTGCGGAACGGTAACGGTAGACGCAGGCAGCTATACCACAAGCGGACTGGGCTCTCCGGCAGTCTATTCAACTGCTGATATAACCGTGTCTGATGCTGAACTTGTTTCAAATCTTTCAGAGGGTGTCTGCATTGAAGGCAAAAACAGCGTTACAATAAGTAACAGTGATTTAACTGCAAATAACACTCAGATGAACGGCAATGCAACTTTTCTCGATTCGATAATGATTTATCAGTCAATGTCGGGCGATGCCGACAGCGGCACTTCCTCATTCACAATGAACGGCGGAACCCTTACAAGTAAGAGCGGCCATGTTTTCCATGTGACAAATACCAACGCCGTCATTAACCTTTCGGATGTAAATATCGTAAATGAAGACAGCAATGGAGTTCTGCTTTCCGTATGTGACGACGGCTGGAAGGGAGCAGACAATATTGCGACTGTCAACGCATCCGGTCAGGTTCTCAGCGGCACCGTTCTTGTCGGCGATAATTCAAACCTTACTCTGAACCTTACGGATTCATCTTCCTTTAGACCTTCTGCTTTACGGAAACGGAAGATTGTATACTATTCCGTGTTTTTGGGACGGCGGCAATATCTGGCTCGCAAGATTCGTTTGCCCGTCCAAGGGCACATGGCAGTGTAAAACGTTATGCTCAGATACTGAAAACTCAGCACTGCATGGCAGAATGGCTCAGGTGATCTGCGATGTATATAGCGGAGAACTTAACATTTACAAACACGGTTTTGTCACAACCCGTTACGGCGAAAAATTCCTTACTTATGAAGACGGAACACCGTTTTATTATCTCGGTGACACTCACTGGCAGCTCTCGCAGGAGAGCCCCGAAATGGTTTCGCAAATATGCGAAAAAAGAACTCAGCAGGGGTTTACAGTTTATCAAAGCCAGCCTATGGACTGTCGATTCAATACTTCTGTAACCGAAGCTTTCAGCGAGGAAGGCCTTGACGATTTAAGGAATCTTGACGAGCAGTTCCGTATTATTTCGGAAAACGGCCTGGTTCACGCTCATTCGCAGTTCTTCTGGCCGCTTTCGTGTATGACGAGGCTTATTGAAAATCACGGCGGATGGACAGAACCGAAACTGACGGGAATGTTGGGAACAAAAAGTGTTACTATGCCCGATCTTTCCGATGAGGCAAAGGTATATCTTGAAAAACTCTGCCGCTATTGGGTGGCGCGATACGGCGCTTATCCGGTGATTTGGACTCTGGGGCAGGAGATTGACAATGATCCGTATCAGGACGAGAATTCCAAATGGAACGCTGTGAATAATCCGTATAAATATGTCGCGGAGTATCTGAATAAATATGATCCCTACGATCATCCTGTTACTGCACATCAGGAAAGCACCGGCAATACTGTCGCCTATGGGAACGGTCTCGGAACCGGAGAAATCAGAATGATATGGTATCCCGGCGCTCAGCCGTCTGCATTCCGCATTGTCAAAGCACATACAATGTATGCCGCTCAGTGGCATCCGGATCTCACCAGGCGCGATGACTACATGTCCGCTAGGGATTTCTGGTATAACGGACAGGGTAAGCCGGTTGTTAATTATGAAGGGTGCTACTGCTATCTCTGGACCAAGAATTACGGTGCACGTGTGCAAGCGTGGGCTTCTTATCTCACCGGTCTTTATGGCTGTTCCTGGGGAGGACAGCCCACCTGGGCATATCAGAACGGCTTTGAAAGAGATATTGACAGCGACGATGGAGTTGATATAATCCGCGCCACCGAAAAGCAGGCCGCAACATTGGAAGACGCACTTGAATATCCGTCATCCTATCAGATGGGATATATGCGTTCATTTATGGAAAATACAGAGTGGCATAATCTCATTCCGCGGTTCAATAACTTTGCTTACTTTGTGCCGTCTACGAATGTATATTCCTATTGTGCAAGCAATAAAGATAACTCAAAAATAGTTGTATATTTTTATTCCTTCAGTGATGAAAGCGCCGGTGAGAATCCAAATTCGAAAGGCTAAGGAGGTGTATTGACCGGAACGGTTGGCAGCCTCGTTCCATTTGCTCAATATAACTATCAATGGTTTGATCCGATAAACGGCAAATACATTGACGGCGGGGACTTCAAAGCATCGGCTTTCGGAACATGGTTTGCTCCCTTGCGCCCTGATGATACCGATATGGTGCTGTATATCAGCAAAAAAAATAGACTGATTTTGTAAGACTAATAATACCAATGCAAGGCGGTGAAAATATGAACAAAAACAAAGATTACGGTAAGCTTATAAAAGTGCTTCAGATTGCGACCGTTATTCTGCTGTTAGTTTTGATGGTAATCGGAATAATACTTATCAGTAAATATAATATCAAAGTATCCAACATTAAAAATCAAAGCGCGATGATTAGTGGGGGAGTGCTGGTCGTATCACTGATACTTATCGGAATTTCTGTTTTTAAATCGTTTGTATTGATTTTTCCGCCTGCAGTTATTTTCTCACTTTGTGGTTATATGGTTCCGATCTTCTTTCTTGCTCTTGCGGTAAATATGCTTTCGGTAATTCTCAGCCTTTCAATACCTTTCTTTCTCGGCAAATTCGCGGGAGCGGGAATGATTGAGACTCTAAAGAACAGATTCAAGGCGGTCCGGAAAATCGATGATTTTGTCGGCATGAATGAGATTAAAATGACGGCTATTGTAAAATTCTCAGGCGCAATGCCGGGTGATGTTTCAAGCCTTCTTTTCGGCGCAATGAATGTGAAGTATAAGAATTATATGATAGGAGCAACGCTCGGTAATATTCCTCTTGTAATTGCTTATACACTTTTCGGGACTCTTCTTAAGAATGTCGGCGAAAGCCTTGGGTGGTTGCGATTCCCGTTGCGATAATAATCACATTTTTGCTGATTTCCGGATTGCTTGTGAAGAAAACCGTTGACTCAAATAAAAAGAATAGTTTGAAACCAGATAATATGGATTTACAAGGTGAAACAGAATAGAAAAACAAGAAATCCTGCCGTGTTCGACAGGATTTCTTTCTGGTGATCCACCGGGGACTCGAACCCCGGACACCTTGATTAAAAGTCAAGTGCTCTACCGCCTGAGCTAGTGGATCATATTTAGTTTTTCGCGCTCAAATATAATAACCTATTAAATAATGATTGTCAAGTATTTTTTTATAAAAGGAGAAATTTCTTGTTGACATTTATAGCTGTTTGTGATAATATTTCATAGCATTCAGATGCGGGTGTAGTTCAATGGTTAGAATTCCAGCCTTCCAAGCTGGCTGTGTGGGTTCGATTCCCATCACCCGCTCCATATTTGCGCTTGTAGCTCAGCTGGATAGAGCAACTGCCTTCTAAGCAGTGGGTCAGGGGTTCGAGTCCCTTCAAGCGCGCCATCATCCTGTTTCGTTTCGGTAACGATGCAGGATTTTTTTATATTTATATTGCATTAAAACCTTGCTCGTGTTATAATTTTTCAGGAAATGAAATTCACTTATTAAAGGTATAATTATGAAATTTTTTTCTGATTCTGCCGTCGAAACTGAAATACTTGGCAGACAGCTGGGAAATGCGTTGCCGGAAGGCTCTGTTATTGCTCTTTTCGGCGATCTCGGAGCTGGCAAAACCTGCTTTACAAGGGGATTTGCAGCGGGTATGGGTATTGTATCCGATGTTTACAGTCCGACCTTTGCTCTTGTAAATGAATATCGCGGCTGCGGAAAGACACTTTATCATTTTGATATGTATCGTATTACCGGCTTTGAGGATCTTTACTCCACCGGATACTTTGATTATCTTGATTCAGGAGCTACGCTTATTATTGAATGGAGCGAGAACATTGAGTCTGTTTTGCCCGATGACTGTATAAGGATTACAATCAGCAAGTCAGAAACAGATGAAAACGAAAGAATTATTGAAATAATCGGATGTGACGATATTGAAAATATTATCGGTTGATTCCTCTGCAAAATGTGCAAGTGCGGCTGTTACCGAAGACGGCAGAATAATCCATGAATGCTTTTCTGATGCCGGGCTCACTCACAGCAAAACGCTTCTTGTTATGGTGGATGATGTTCTGAAAAGCTCCGGATTAACTCTTAACGATATAGATGGCTTTGCTGTCAATAACGGCCCCGGTTCTTTTACCGGCATCAGAATAGGTGTTTCTTTGATAAAAGGTCTTGCATTTTCTCAAAATAAACTGTGC
>CAMUZD010000152.1 GCA_947165115.1 uncultured Clostridia bacterium | reverse complement strand
AACCCATTCGCCTGCGATATGACCGGTAGCGGGAATAACCCATGAGTTTTCTTCTATCTCGTGAGTTCCATCTTCATCGGAGAAGTATTTATCACAGTTTTTGCAGTAATAGTATTCGCTGTTGCCGTCAACAAGACAGGTTTCATGCTTCGCATCGAACTTGACCATTGTATGTCCGAGCGCGGGGATTTCTTCCTGCTCATAGTAACCGCAGGCATCATATCTCACACATTTACGGATTCTTGATCCCGACTGAGTGCAGGTAGGATATGTTACGGTCTCCCATTCGCTGTTGAGGCAATCGTGACCGAGAGCGTCCACATAATCGTCATTATAGGTCTCGTTTGAATGGTTCTGACACTTATATACCGTGTATCCTCTTTCGGTACAGGTCGGCTGAACCTTATGATCTGCCGTGTAGTTGTGAACATTGTCGGACTTTAAGATATAGCAGCCGCAACCGTTTTTACAGGTTCCTTTGTAAATATGGTTTGCTTCATCAATGCATACATACTTATTGCGTTCGGTGTTCCAATCGGGGAAAGAGTGTTTATATGTGGTCGAATCGGGGCTGACTGCACCGCAACGGCTGCATATTTTACCTCTCGAGTAGCAGTTACCGTTAATCTGCGATTCCTGAAGAAGCTTGTCTTTCTGAATGAAAACCTTATCCGCATTCACGGAAAAATCGTGACCGAGAGCTGCAAGATCATATCTATACACAGTTCTGGTTTGAACTTCGCGTGTGGAACTTGCCGTATATTTCGTATCGCTCCAGTTTGACCAGTTGCTCCATTTATACCAGTTGTAAATATTGGTTTTTATTATGGCTCTTGAACGGTATTCCGTTTGAATAACTATAGCTGAACTGTCACTGTCTTTTGTTCCTGGAGCGGTGTCATTTAGATTTCCCGTTGAGAAGAACCATTTTTTGCCGTCTCCCAAGCTTGTGGTGCTAGATTTAGTTTGACCTCCATAGTTTGCTGATGAGGAATTTGAATTCTTATATGCTATAGTGCTCCAAATGCATTCCCAGCTGTCTTGCTTAATTACACCTGTTCTACCACAGCCAGGACATTTATACGATGAACCCCATACCGGAGATCTGTTGCCACAATAACTACAGATAAAAACGCCATATCTATATACGACTCTGGTTTCGACTTGGAGAGTAGAAGAACCGGTTGCTGATGTAGTGCTCCATGAACTCCAATTGCCATATGAAGTATCAACATGATCTACACCATTCTGAACCCATCCGCTTCCGGGTGAGGTGGCCTGAGTTTTTGTCGATTTATCTCTGTATCTGTATTGAGTTTTTGTCTGAACTTTATTTGAGGGCAGCTGAGAGGCAAGCGAGCTGTCCGTCATCCAATCGGACCATGTATTATTGGGATTGACATACGCTATATATGAATCGTTACATCTTGAGCACTTATATGTTTTGGTTCCGTTTTCGGTGCAGGTCGGCGCGGTCGCACCGGGAACATAATCGTGCCCAAGCGCAGGAACGACTTCGGTATATTTATGTGAACTGTCGCGCTTGCAGGTGTAAGTTTTTACGCCTTCCTTAAGGCAGGTAGGCTGAGTGGTAATTTTGCCGCTGTCCCAGTTATGTCCGAGAGGATTCTCTGTTTTGGCTCCGCAGATTTTGCAGTATCCTTCGGTGAGACAGGTGGCGTGCGGGTCGGTGATATGACCGCCGGTAGTAGTTTTTGTTTCTGTATATCCGCAGCGCTTACAGACGCGTTTGGACTGGCCGTTCTGAGTGCAGTTTGCGACCTTGACAACCTGCCATTCGCCGAAAATATGGTCAACATGGCAAGATGAAATATGAGTTTTATAATTGAAGCCGGAAAGTTTAACCCAGCCCCAGTTGCCGTAACGGAATGTTTTGCCCCATTGACCGTTTGAAGTGTTTTTAACTTCAAATATGTGGGCATATTCGCCCGACATAAAGTTGCTGTATTTTGACGACGAAGTGCTTGCGCTTGAATAGAGCCCCTGGCTTCCACTTGCAGTGTAAACATCAAAATTTCTGGGATTGTTGTTTACACAGGTAGTTCCGTAAAGTTTCATCAGTGTGGTGTTTGCTCCAGAAAACCCGAGATGCCAGTCGTAGCCGGCCCAATCCGACCTGTATTTTACTGTTCCGGTAGAGTGAGCCGCAACAACCGGAGTGCCATTTACTATATCAATAACTATAGCCGAATGGCCGTATCTGCTTTTGTCCGGTTTGTAGAATAATATGACATCGCCGATACTTACCTGAGATGCCGACGGATTCTTTATTGCCTGCGCACCTTTACTTATAAGGAAGTTGTATAACTGCTGGCAGCGGATAAAAGAACCGGCATATTCATTGCCGTAAGGACTTGCCCAGTGACAGAAATAGCCGTTTGTGTTCCAGTAGCCGGACATATCCATTCCACCCATATAAAGGCATTGAGATACAAAGTTGGCGCAGTCGCCGCCGTTATCCCAGTAACCCTGACCCAGCAGAACGGAGTTATAGTCGTTCCAATGGTCAATTCCCCACTGCGCCGCTGCAGTTGCGCAGTAGTTTGATACTCCGTATGCTGATGCGCTGACCAGGCCTATCGGAACTATCGACAGGCACATAATCAGGCACATCAACACGGATAATGTCCTTTTGAAATGTTTTTGCATGTTTACTCCTCCTGAATAATGTGTTTATATCTCAAGCGGTAACTACTGACCGCATTATTCACTCTTTTGATTCAAAACCAATTTGACCTGCGAAACGCCATAAGGTGCTGCTTCCGGCCGGGTGCTTTTTCATATCTTTTTTTGCGGCAATATTCTTACCTTTGCTGTTGGTTCAGAAAAAATGCCTGATAAAGATTACTCATATTTCACTCCGGATTAATACAGCCTTTGCCAGTCGCTTTCTTCAAGCAATTTAACCAGCGACTGTGCGTATAAAACATCTTTTATGTTTTTCGCTGTTATATTTTTTATGTTTGCAACAGGTCTGAAAACATCTTCGGGTCTTATTATATCTTTAGGCCTGTAGTCTGCATTTCTTTCAGTCTCTTCATCATACCATTCTACTTTTCCTACAGAATCTTTCAGGTGCACTCTCCATTTTTCGTATCTGTCGGTAAACCCCTGCATTTCCTCTTCTCTTGTTGACCGTCCGTAAATCTCCATCAGTTTATATTGCCATGTTGATAATACATCCCGCAGATATTGTAATGCTGCATCTTTTTCCATTGTATAGAGTGGAATCGGGTTTCCGATTACTGTATGAATCACATTCTTTTTATTTCGGACTTCAGGTTCGCGATTATAATGGACAATAGGAACTACATCACAGTTAGTTGCTTTTGAAATTTCATACACACCTGCCCATAGGTGCAATGATGGTTTTTCGATTGTTTTATTCCAAATACCTTCGGGATATATGATTAGATTAGTTCCCAAGCTAAGAACCTTTTTCGCTTTTTCAACGGAAGACTTTCTGCTTGCCCCGCACTTTCGGTTTACCACGATATCTCCAATCAATAAGGATGCAAATCCGTCGAAACCGACAGTCGCAGGACTTAAGATAAGAATTAGGCTGAGTGTGATTGCTGCTACTTCTTGAAGGAATTTACTGTTTTTCATATATCCACCTTAAACATGAGAGCAGATGCAGGGCATCTGCTCTACGTGTTAATGATTAAACTGTATTATTTACGGATTCAAATTCTCTTCTTTGACTCTTCCGAACAAAGTTCTGAAGAAATTAATAAGAATCTTAAAGAACCCGCCTTTTACATTAATTGTAACGCTCTGTTCAATGATATTTCCGTCTTTATTCAAGGCATCTGCTCCGTCGGAATCAACAACGCGATATACTAAAGTAGTGGATGTTTTTATTTTTCCGTAATTGAATGTCATATCTTTGTTGTTCGCGCTGGTGCCTTTTGTGTTTCCGTTCTCTAAGCACTTAACCTTGTATCCATCGGGAAGATTCTCAAATGTCGCTTTTACGGTTATTACGGTTCCGTAATCCACTTCAGGATTATTGGGGACATTGATTTTTACATCCGCAACGATTCGCTTGCAGACATCACAAACATCGTCTTTATTTGAATCCTTGTGGGCAATAATACTTTCTGTTATAGTCTTTTTGTCCATCTCATAGTTGCAAACCGAACATCTAACTACTTCATAATGGAATCCTGCTTTTGTGCAGGTTGCAGCTTCGCCGGGTTCAATTATAGGTGCAGCGGGCGTGTGAGGTGCTTTATCTAATAATTTTTTAGTGTTGTAATCGCATCTGCTGCAGGTTTCGTATGCATCCCAACCGTTCTCTTTGCATGTAGAAGGCTTAGCATCGTGCTTTACGATGTCGTGGCCGAGAGCTTTAATCTCTTTGGTTTTGGTTTGCGCCTCGAGGCCTTCGTTATCAAAATCGGCAGTATATGTTCTGATTCCATCTTTTTCACAAGTTGCGGGTGTAGTAACAGCGTTTGTTATTGTTGCCTCAAAGGTCTGAGGTTCGTGGCATCTCTTACAGGGAACTGTTGCTGTGCAAGCGGATAAATCATCTTTCCATTCATAGTTGGTTTTTTCCCAGTCATAGTCATGGCCGAGAGCGTCGCCTGATTCAATGATTATATAAGTGTTTTTGCTCTTAAGATTTTCATCTGCTTTATCAAATGTTGCAGTAATCTTGACTTTTCCCTTGTCGGTGCAGGTTGGATCTCCGACAGAAACTCGTTCGCTGATATCTGCCGGCACGGTTTTTTTATGCGAAGAATCATTTTTGCAAGTAAGAGTTACTGTATATTTTGAATAATTTTCTTCCCAACCATTTACAACGGCGGTTTCATAATTCCAATCGTGACCTTTTGCTGCAACAGTTTCTTTCCTTTGGGTTTCGTGGCACTTAGTGCATTCAATATTTGTATATCCTTCTGTTACACAGGTGGGTGCTACCGGATCTTTCTCCTGCCAATTATGAGAAAGCTTGGGGATAATTCTGGGCTCACCTATAACTTTTTCACAATCTGGGCAGTAAAACTCGTCTGAGCCGTTATCCGTGCAGGTTGCCGCCTTTGTTTCTCTACACTCGCCGTTTTTATGATTGAGTTTGTCTAAAATTTTATTGCGCCCTTCGGCATCA
>CAMUZD010000151.1 GCA_947165115.1 uncultured Clostridia bacterium | reverse complement strand
AAACCTTGCAAAGCCGAGGTCAAGACCGGCTTCTTCGATAAAATCATCGCATTCTTCAGAGGCCTCTTCGGCCTCCTCCCTGAAGTCACAATAAGACCGTAAACCAACACCAAACCGCAGAGGTAATGTCTGTTAATTATAAATCCCTGCATACTTTTCAGTATGCAGGGATTTTATTACTTTATTGCTGTTTCCTTATAGCGGCAGACCGTCAAACGCGGGAATCTTGAAGATTACAAAGATTATTCTGAATAAAGCGGATGTATTCAGAATATAGTGAATCTTCTGCCACCAGGTAAGTTTGACATTTACCGGAACACTGGTTGTGATTGCTGTGCCGGGGATACTTGCCGTGATAACAGCGTCGCCGGGGCCTACTGCAGTGATGTTGCCGTCCTCGTCAACTGTCGCAACCTTCGGATCGGACGAGGTGTAAACAACTGTGCTTGTATCTATACCGTCTGCTTTGAGTGTGACCTTTTCAGTCTCCTGATAGCCGATATTGAGAACGCCGTTTTCGTCAATGTTCGGATTCAGACTGTTTGAACCGCCTGAACCTTCGGAACCTTCACCTTCACCGTCACCATTACTGCCGACGATTGAAACAGTCTTGGTGTCAAGAAGCTTATAGCAGTTTTCACATCTCTTAACATATCTGCCTGTTGCGGGATCTTCGCATACCCATTCGCCGGGTGTGTGAGCAGTTGTTTCTGTTATATCGTCAATGTAGTTTACGCCGCACTCGGAGCAGGTGTAAATGCTGTAGCCTGTGGTGGAACAGGTGGGAGCAAATACGTTTGTAACTTCGAACTTGTGGCCCTTCGCATCTGTTTCATCTTCGATTACGGAGAATCCGCAGTCCGCGCAGTATTTGATTGTGTAGCCCTCTGAGCAGCAGGTATTCTTTATGACTTTTGAGGTGAAATTATGGGCAACCGAGGGAGTTACATCCGAAACATATTCGGAATCGCAGTTTTCATGATCGTCGCCGTTATAGTCGCCGGCTGTGACTCCGAAGAAGTTCATCGCATTGAAGTCATACATGTTGTCGTTATTCAAGATATAATTACTGCCTAGCCAGCGGGCGTTGCCGAGCTTCAGAACATTACTCTGCCTGCCGCTCTTGTCGAAAACATACATATAAATCGCGCCGTAATCATTACTGCCGCCCTCAACATTTTTTTGCATGTTTACGCCGATTACCGCGACATGGTCCTTTTTGCCGTTTCCGTTTGCGTCAAAAGCAACAGTTTGAATGTGGCTGAGCTTGTTGGAAATGTTTCCGACCGATGTTGCTGTCGCTCCCGACTCAGGATAAGTTGTTGAGTTCTTGGCGGTCAGATTGTCATAGGATGTAAAGCTGGCACTGCTGCCGAAAGTCTTAATGTGCAAAAGCTCTTCTTTGGTGTTGAGAGTGAACGGAACATTAACACCGTAGCCGTAGGGATCATCCTTTGCCGTGAACTCGGCGGGCACGGGCGTGTTTTCGACGATTGATTTGTAAGCGTCCGAATACTCATCCGCCGCCGCTTTCAGACCGAGCGGGAAGCTGCCAAGCCCCACCGCCAGTGTGCCCGCAAGAAGCGCGACACAAAGAGCGATCGAAATGATTTTTTTCATAAATTACCTCCATCTGATTTATTTGAATTTTAATGAAAAACAAGTCAATAAAAAAGCCATATGGAATAAAACCATATGGCAAAAGATTCATAAATTAAGGGCACAAAACCAGGAGCAGATGAAAATCTGCCCGCATTTATCAGCTGTAGTTTTATTGATACAGTCAAGCATACTTTTATCAACCCTTACACAATATGTATTATTTTATCATAGTATTATAATAATTCAATACCGTATATTGGGAAATCTTAAATTTTTGTCGGTTTTATTCCCATAAACGCTCTGATAAGGCATGCCCAAGACAAAGAAATACCGGCGTGACCGAAATCACGCCGAATCTCATGAAAATATTGAATATTATTACTTGAATTTCTTTATAAATTCATCCAGGGGGGATTCGCCGGAGGGCTGGGTGGCTGTCTGAGTGTTCTGCGCCTGCTTTTTCTCAATGGAGGGTGTCATATAGACGAAGAAGACGGAGGTCGTCATATCTTCGGGGGCTGAGGTGAAAATCTTATAGGATTTGCCGAAGCTTATCCATTTTTCGATTCTCTCGGCAATTTCGCCTGCGCTCGCCGTCAGTGAGCCGTATTTCTCCTGAAGCTTTGCCATATCGGCTTCATCGAGCATTGAAACTATCTTTGAAACCGCGCTGACCGTATCCTCGTTGAACAGCGACATAAGATAGTCTATCGTGTCGCTGTTATCCTCGAGCGCCTTCTGCAGTTCGCCGATTTTTTCGAGGGTTGCGGGCAGATTGTCAATCGCCTTTTTCACCTCGGGATCCTGTAAATCCTTGAAGAACGAATCTGCCAGAGGGATTGCTCCGCCGAGATCCGACAGCCCTGCGAAGAATTTCGCAACGCTTGAATCGGAGAGCAGGCCGATTGCCTTCGCTGTATTTGAATCGGTCATGAATTCAAGCAGTTTTTTCAGCTGCTCGTTATTCTCGGGCGAGGCGTATTTCGCGAGCACGTTTATCAGCGCCTTGTTGCTGTTATAGAGCTCCACGGCGTCGCCCATTATGCCGAGCAGGGATTCTGTTCCCTTGCCGGAAGTCAGCAGATTCACGAGTTTGTCAATATCCATATTGCCTATCGTATTCTGCACTTCGCCGAGAACCGAAAGCACGGATTTGAGGTCATCGACCGAGCTGCCCGCGTCAAGCTCAAGATTGAGCGAGCTTATCGGAACGGCGGCGAAATACATATTGCCGAGGGCGAAATTCTTCGCGTCCGCCGTGACGCTGGCGGTCGAGCCGAGCTCAATGCCGGTTATTTCATCAAGCCCCGCTTCTCTGAGCCCAAGGCTCTCGGTAAGGCCGGGGACGCCGAACATAACGGCGATTTCCTTTGTGCCGTCGCCGATGGCTCTGCCGTTTTTGACCTGAACTCCCGAAAACTCCGCTTCGGGCATAATGAATCCGCCGACAACGAGCACGGGCAGATAAATCTTATACTCTTTGCCGCCGATTTTATACTTCTTGCTCAGGTTGTTTTTCATATTGACATCTATTTTGACCTTGCCGCTTTTGCCCGCGAGTTTTTCGGGGGCGATTTTTTTGCCGTCGAGAGTATAGTTTATCTCGATGGAGACGGGCGGCTTCTTATCGGTTTCGCCGCTGTAATAGAGATCGGTCTCGGTCATGTTCCATTTGATGCCGTCCTTATCCGTCACGGGCAGTGTGTCGCCTTTTATATTTTCAATATTTTCAAGGTCGCTTGTATCCGAAACGCAGACCTCGCCCTTGTCGGTATGAAGCCAGTCGGTGACGCTTATATTCTCAACCGCGCCGCTGTTGTCTATATTGATATATACCGTCTCCGCCTTTGAAACCGAGCCGGGCTTTGCGGTATATGACGGCTGCTCCGCGATTACCTGCGTATTCTCAGCCGGAGTTTCCTCCTCATCCTTTTTCGCGCCGCAGGCCGTCATCGAGAGCAGCATCGCGAGCGCAGTGCCGAGCGCGAGCGTCTTCTTTATAACAGGTGAAGCTTTCATTTGTTTTTTCTCCCCTTTCTTACCGTCTTCTTTTTCCGCTCCGGCCGTATTCCAGCCGTGCGATGTTTTGCTTATCAGCTTTTCAAAGCAGGTCAGCAGCGCGGGCAGGAAGACTATTATCACAAGCCCGCTCACGAGCGCTCCCCTCGCGAGCATTGAGCAGATTGATTTGACTATCTCGATATTGCATACGCAGTAAACGCCGAAGGTCGCGCAGAAGAAGACGAGCGCGGACTGGAATATCGATTTATCCGATGCCTCGGCGGCTATCTGCATCGCCTCGAGCTTATTATGACCGTTCCTGAGCTCCTCGCGGAAGCGGGTTGTCATCAGTATCGCGTAGTCAACCGTCGCTCCGAGCTGAACGCAGCTGATTATCGTGGGAGCGATGAACGATACGTTTGCTCCCGTCACGAGCGAGAGGGCGAGATTTATGAAAATCGCGAGCTCGATTCCCGCAACAAGCAGCACGGGGACGGATATTGATTTGAATATTATCGCTATCAGAATGAAAATCGCGGCTATCGAGATAATGCTTGTCACCCTGAAATCCTTGTCGGTGACGGTAATCAGATCCTTCGACATAGCGCCCTCGCCGGTCAGATATCCGTCGGGGTCATATTTTTTCATTATCCCCATGAGTATATCGACCTGCTCGTTTTCCTCATCGGACGAGGGGGTATAGACGGAATTCACCATCATCAGCTGCTTGCCGTTTTTGAAGCAGATTTCCTTAATCGAGTCGGGCAGCATATCTTCGCTTATCGCAGGGCCGACGAAGGAATTGAGCGATATTATTCCCGAAACGCCGTCAACCGCCTCAAATTCGTCTATCATCTCGGAGACTCTGCCCGACGGCACACTGTCATCGATAATCACGAAATGAGTGGTCGCCATATTGAAATCGCCCTTGAGCTTATTCAGCGCCTGAACGGAATCGAGCTGCTCGGGCAGGGCGTTTGAAATCACATAATCGAGCGGAACCGCGCTCTTTGCGATATATGAGGGAACTATCAGCGCAATGAATATAACCGCCAGAAGCTTTCTGTGCTTTATCACGAATTTATTGATGTGCCTGAACGAGGGAATAATTCTCTTATGCCTGAATCTGTAAATCGGTTTATAGAACAGAAGCAGGAACGCGGGAAGAACTACGACAACCGTAATTACGCCGAAAACCACGCCCTTCGCCATGACTATACCGATATCGAAGCCGAGAGTCAGGCTCATGAAGCAGAGCGCGAGGAAGCCGAAAATCGTTGTCAGCGACGAGCCGGTCAGCGACATAAAGGTTGAGGAAACGGCGCGCGCCATCGCCTCGGTCTTATCCTGCGTATTCTTCTGCTCCTCATTGAAGCGGTCCATCAGGAATACCGAATAATCCATCGTGACGCCGAGCTGAAGAATCGCCGCGACGCTCTGCGTGATATATGAAATGCCGTTCGGCATAAAGATATTAGTGCCGAGATTGTAGATAACCGCGTAGCCGAGCGCGGTCAGAAGCACCAGCGGGAGCACCCAGGAAT
>CAMUZD010000150.1 GCA_947165115.1 uncultured Clostridia bacterium | reverse complement strand
CTGCCTCTTTAAGCGCCTTATAGCTCTCGAAACTTCTCTCGCCGAGTGAGAGCGTGACGGCGCAGTCGGGATGATTTTTCTTTATTCTCCGGATGATATCGCAAAGAATATCATCGGTAAAATACGGATCCTCGCCGCCTTGCATAACGAATGTGCGAAAGCCGAGAACGTATCCCTCATCAGCGCATGCGATAATCTCATCCGCCGTCAGCCGGTAGCGTTCCGCGTTGGCGTTTCCCGCGCGGATTCCGCAGTAATAGCAGTTGTTCCTGCAGTAATTTGTGAATTCAATAAGCGCGCGGATATATACTTTGTTGCCGTAATACTCTTTTCTTACCGAAACAGCTCTCTCAGCCGCGTAATCTCGGATTTCTTCCCTGTGCCGTATCAGTTCAAGGTATTCCTCCGCTGTCAGATTATTCTCTTTTTCCAGGCGGTCAATCAGCGCCTTATACATTTGAAAAAGCCGCTTTTGACGATACTCCGTCAAGCTTGCCGATTTTGCCGCAGAGATTGTTGATTGTATTCAGATCGGCGTCAATTACGATAGTTATGCAGTTGATACCCTTTGATTTGTAAGGAATTCCCATTCTGCCGATGATGAATTCGCCGAATTCAGAGAGAATCTCATTGAGCGATGCAACGCTCTCAAGCTTTTCGACGATGATTCCTATGACTGCTACTTTTGTTTCCATAACTTTTTCTCCTTAAAAATAATAAACCGCGCCTTGAAGGACGCGGCACAATAAACATGTTTCGCTTAGGGTCAGAGCATCTCTTTCCTTCAGGTTGCCTGTATTATATCATAACATATTCATTAAATCAATAGACAGTTTGTGAATAAATGATGCGGAACGCCCGAAGACGTTCCGCCTGCAGTTTTAATCGTAATGATGTTCTCTCCAGTAGTCCTCCGCATCCTCGAAATCATAGAAATCATCATAATACCAGTCATAAAAATCCTCTTCGTCCCTGAAATCCTTAGCGTTATAGGGATCGCACTGAGGCTCCGTGTGTCTGACACGGTATCTGTATGAAGTCGTATAAATCTTTGTGGTTGAGGGTTCTGTTGTGCGGTAGGTATAGGTATAATGTCTTGTCGTGTGTGTTTCAAGAGCTTTTGTTGTCGGTTCTTCGGTCGTCACTGCGTTTGTGGTGCGGTTGGCGGTTGCGCTTTCATACTTTTTGCTTCTGCGTGCGGGTATAAACGATGCTACAAGCAGATACAGCATCAGGAAAATAAATGCAACCGAGAGCACCGATACAAAGATTTCAAAACGGTTGGAGTTCTTTTTCATAAAATCACACTCCTCTCAGAGAATGAGTTTACTCAGTCATCGAAACCGTCGTCGTCATCTTCGAAGAGATCTTCGTTATCGCTGTCGAAATCGTCATCATCGGAATCATCGCCGAAAAACCAGTCGAAAGCGACAGCCTCTTCCAATGTGTCCACGGTTCCGTTTCCGTCAAAATCGAACATAGGATCATCAAAGAAGTCACCGAAAAGTCCCATAATAATACCTCACTTTCATTATTTGAAGAGTTCAGATGAACTCAGCCTGTGCAAAATCATAATATACTTCCGCTTCATTCTGCGTTGTCGATCCGCTATCGGGGTTATCCATATTCTGCCTTATATCTTTTATTCCGAAATAGGCAACCGTTCCTACTATGAGAGCGATTGACAGCCGCAGCAGAATCATAAAAAGCGAATTGTTTCTCCTCATTTCATCACAGCCTTTCCGGATTTCTTCGATTGTATAATACCATGCCGGAGAGCGGATAAAAACAGTTTTCGCGGCAAAATAAATCCGTCTATTTTGCTCGAAGAGGGGAAAACCTTTTTGCTTCTGATTTGATTATACCCATTTTCAGACCGATATAACGGACTTTCAGACGTTTTTCGCCTGTTTTTACATATTTCTTGCCAAATATCTAAAAAAATGATAGAATAAACACATAATAATCCGAACGGGGTTGATTACATGAAAATCACGGTTGCGGGAGCAGGTCACGGCGGGCTTGTCGCGGCGGCTCTGCTCGCAAAGGCGGGTCACGAAGTAACTGTTTATGAAAAGAAACAGAAGAATGAGCTCGGCCACGATTGGGAGGACCGCTTCACTTTTTCTCTTCTGGAAGAAATCACCGGCAAAAAGATACCCGATACCGCCTGGCGTTACAGGGGAGACTGCTCGTTTGTATCCCCATCGCGCACGAGCAATGTGGTAATAAACTATAATGATTCAAACCGCCAGAAGATTATGTGGCGCAGATATCTTATTACTGCTTTGCTCGACTTTGCCGAGGAAAGCGGAGTGAAGTTTGAATTTGAAACCGAAATCACCGCTCCCGCAGTCAACGACGGCAAAGTTACGGGAATTATCACTTCCGCCGGTGAAATTCAATCCGACCTTGTCATAGATTCCGCAGGCGTTTTTTCGCCCTTGCGCAAAAATCTTCCCGAATCATTCGGCATTGAGAAAATGCCGGAGCGCGGTGATTTATTCTACGCAAAGCGTGCCTATTTCAATAAAACGGACGAGCCGGGCCCGGATATTCCATTTGAGGTTTGTTTGTGTCATAACAGAGAGCAGGGGCTCTCCTGGTGTTGTGTAAACGAAGACAGCGTCGATATACTCATAGGCAGAATCGATCCGTTTCCCGAGGGCAAATTTGAGGCGTGCGCCGCCGATTTCCGCCTGCTCTATCCATGCACCGGAGACAAGATTCTCCACGGCGGTCAGAGCGGAGTGATTCCCGTCAGACGTCCGCTTGCTATTATGGTTGCTCCCGGATACGCGGCGGTCGGCGACAGTGCCTTTATGACAACTCCGATGAACGGTATGGGCATAGATTTGTCTCTTAATGCAGGCCGTCTGCTCGCTCTAACAATTATCAAAAACGGCAGCGCAGATATCGAAACACTTTGGAAATACAACAGACAGTTCCATATAGAATACGGCGGAATCACCGCCAAAAACGAAGGCCTCAAGAATTCCCTGCTTGAGATGCCGGGCGAAGGTGTGGATTTTCTCTTTGATAACGGCGTAATTCAATCCTCCGACCTCGCGGGAGCGGGGACTAAGACGAGTATCGGCTCGCTGCTCGGCAAATTCGTGAGAGGTATGAGAAATCCTGCGTATTTCTTTGCGATAATAAACGGCCTCATAAAGGGCGCTAAGCTTAAAAAAACACTTGAAAACGCGCCGGCCGAGTATAATACCGATGAAATATTAAAATGGCAGAAGAGCATAGAGAATACCCTCGTGAAAGTGAATAGGAAGGATTAAAATCATACTTTTCCGGTATGTAAATATTTAAAAATTGATTGGTGAAAATATCTAAATTTTCACCAATTTTTTATGCAATATAATTGAATCATATAAAAATAAAATTTTTCTTTATTTTTGCATTTATATATGATAATATATTATTCGGAAATTTTCGGGCATCCCGCCCGTAACCTAAGGATTAAACAAGGGAGTGTATTTATGCAAAAGAAAATCAGCAGTATTCCTTTCAAGGGTACACCCGAGCAGGAAGCAAAGCTCAAAGCCTTTATCGAGGAAAACAAATCCGATCCCAGCCGCCTTATGGCAGTAATGCAGGAGGCGCAGGAGATTTACGGTTATCTTCCTATGGAAGTTCAGCAGATGATAGCCGACGGTATGGATGTTTCTCTTGAGAAGGTTTTCGGCGTAGCAACATTCTATGCTCAGTTCGCTCTTTCACCCAAGGGAAAATACAATATCTCGGTCTGCCTCGGCACCGCCTGCTATGTCAAGGGCGCTCAGGCAATTCTCGACAAAATCTCCGAGGAGCTCAAAATCGGTGTCGGCGAATGCACACCCGATGAGAAGTTCTCTCTCGAAGCCTGCCGCTGCATCGGCGCATGCGGTCTCGGCCCCGTTATGATGATCAATGACGAGGTTTTCGGCAAGCTTACCCCCGATGCCATTCCCGGCATTCTTGCCAAATTCAACTAATACGAAGGAACGCTCAATGAAAATCAAGGATCTGAAAGAGCTTCTTGACGCCGAAGTATTTTGCTGCGAGGAAAACCTCGGCCGTCAGATAGATTCCGCCTGCGGCTGTGACCTGATGAGCGATGTGCTCGCCTATGTCAAGGATCAGGGCGCTCTGCTGACAGGGCTTGTCAACCCCCAGGTTGTCAGGACTGCCGTTATGATGGATCTGATTTGTATAGTGTTTGTTCGCTCAAAGGAACCCACCGAGGATATCGTGGAGCTTGCCAGAGAAAACGGCATAGTTGTCATGAATACCTCAAAGAGACTCTATGAAGCCTGCGGAATTCTCTATTCCAACGGCCTTACGGGAAAGGTAAAGAATTCTTGAGCGAGCCGCTTGTTTTTCATTTTGACATTGACGGCGAGGATTTCATCTCCGCCGGTCAGGCATCTATACAAATCAAAAAGAATTTAAGGCGAATCGGGCTTGACCCCGAAATCATACGCCGCGTTTCGATTGCGATGTATGAGGGGGAAATCAATATGGTCATCCACGCTAAGGGCGGCGAAGCGGATGTGAAGCTTTATGAGGACCGTATTGAAATTATTCTCGCAGATAAGGGCCCGGGAATCAAAAATATCGATGAAGCGATGCAGGAGGGTTTCTCCACCGCCTCCGACACAATCAGGAGCCTCGGATTCGGCGCCGGAATGGGTCTTCCCAATATGAAGCGCTATTCCGATTCAATGCAGATAGATACCGAGATCGGAGTCGGAACGACGGTCACGATGGTAATAAATCTTGCATAAGCTTCATTAAAGTAGTGGTTATATGAATGAATATCAGCATTCGGTTTTGCTGGATGTCAGCAAATGCACCGGCTGCACCACCTGCCTCAAGCACTGTCCCACAGAGGCGATAAGGATAAAGGACGGTCACGCCGTTATTAACGACAGCAGGTGTATCGACTGCGGCGAGTGTATCAGAAACTGCCCGCATCAGGCAAAGAAAGCCGTGTCTTCAAAGCTCGAGTCGATGGAGAGATTCAAATATAAAATCGCTCTGCCGGCGCCGACGCTCTACGGCCAGTTTGAAAACCTCGACGATATCGATTATATTCTGAACGGTCTGAAGAAGATCGGCTTCGACGAGGTCTATGAAGTCGCGAAAGCGGCGGAGATCGTGACGGCTCATACGCGGCAGTACATCAAGACGGAGGGCGTTCCGATGCCCGTGATCTCGTCCGCCTGCCCGGTTATAGTGAGACTCATAGGTCTGCGGTTTCCTTCGC
>CAMUZD010000149.1 GCA_947165115.1 uncultured Clostridia bacterium | reverse complement strand
AGAGCACCGATGAAAGCGGGCTCTTCGGTGATAACTGTATCACCGTAATTGACGAATATCTGAGACATGAGGCTCATTATCTGCTGAGCGCCGCTGACAACTATAACGGAATCATCATCGCTGCCGACGCCGTAGCGTTCTTTTGCGAGTTTTTTAAGTTCTTCAATAAGAGGGGCATATCCCTCGGTAACTCCGTATTGAAGCGCGAGAATAGGCTCATCGGCAAGAATCTTCGCAGCGAGTTCTCTCACATCATCAACCGGGAAAGCATCGGGCGCGGGGTTGCCCGCAGAAAGGGGTATTGTATTCCCCGAGTTCTTAAGTATTTCTCTGATGGCGGACGGCTTTAACGAAGCCATACCCTTGGAAAAAGTGTAATCCATATTATCACTCCATTGAAAAAGTATTTGCGATATGATATAATCACTCCGACAGGAGAACTGATTATGAAAAAGAATTATGACGCCGTGTTTTTTGATTTTGACGGCACAATAGCAGACACATCAAAAGGAATATTTGCTTCTGCGGACTATGCAGCGCGCGCTTTCGGACTTCCCATGCCCGATGATGCGGGTCACAGATATTTTATGGGGCCTCCCCTGACCGAATCCTTTGAAGTTTTCTTCGGGCTTAAGGGTGAGGACGCAGTCAACGCTGTAAAAAAATACAGGGAATACTACACGGCGGGCGGAATGTTTGAACTTGAATTCTATCCCGGTATGCTTGAATTCTTTGACTTGCTTCAAGAAAAGGGCGTGAAAACCGCGGTCACTTCGTCAAAGCCGGGAATGTTTGTCGCGCAGATACTTGAGCATTACGGCATTGCCGGTAAAATCGATCACATTGCCTGCCCTCTCGACGACAGACATCCCGAATCAAAATGCTCGCTTATTACGAGAGCTGTTGCTCATTTCGGGATTGACAAGAGCAGAGCGCTGATGCTCGGCGACCGCTATCTCGATATGCAGGGCGCGGTGCAGGCGGATGTTGATGGCTGCGGCGCACTGTGGGGATACGGCACGGAAGACGAGCTTCTTAAAGCGGGCGCAAAGTTTATTGCGCGCCGTGTCTGTGATGTTTCTTCTCTCGTTTTTTCAGAGGAAACAGAATAATAAGCGAAAGAACAGCGCTTATAACAGCAAATGTATTCGCTTTATCAAGACCTGACGGCACAGCCGCCGGGTTTTTTATTCCTGCGCGGACGAAGGAAATGCCTTCGGCATCGGGGATAAGGAAAATCACCAGAATAATAATGATATATACGGGCAGAAGCGCCTGAGCAAAATCAAGCGGTTTCTTACGAACGGGAACCGGGAGATTCTTGTCGAGTATGTTCTTCTTGAGAACCGCAATAATCACTGCGGCGCAGATAACTCCGGTAACGCCCGTTACGATATATGAAACAAGGTCGTTTTTGCTGTGAGAAATTACATTCAGCCCTTCAAGGAAATCTGCGATTCTCAGGCCTGCCGCTCTTACGGGAACTGCGAGCAGAGCAAAGCCGAAAGTCAGGAGCAGATTATAAACAAAACGGATGGCTTTATTTGCTATTGCCGGCTCGTTTTTGTAATGTCTGCCCGCAGAATACTTATCGGGAAGTAGGGCTATTATCAACATAATTCCGAAGCCTATAAAAAAGCCGGTAAAATATTCCCAGAGCCCCCAGGAGTTTATATTCAGGAAAGCTGGAATTGACTTGCCGTAAAGGATTGAGCCGCGGCTGTCGGAGATTGAAATAAGGAAAATATCGGATACCGTTATGCCGATTGCGGCAAAAATATTTATAATAAGCGAAACAAGTGCGGTAATCTTGTCTCTGAATACTATCAGAGCAGTCAGAATCAGCGCAAGCGCACCGCTCGCGAAGGCAATATGCTCAACACATTCGGCATATGCTCTGCCGAAAAGCAGTTTTTTAAGACCCGAATAATTGAAGAAATACTTAAGATATGCCTGCTTTGCGGATGCTAAGCCCTCCGCGGCGGCAAACTGAGTGAAACTCTTTTCCGCTTCGGGAATGATAAGCTTTACAAGATAATGAGCATAGGTGGCTTTTGCGATATATACAACGGCGAGAAACACCGCGGCATAGATTGCGTAATGATAAAACTTGTATTCTTTATCGGAAAACAGCGTGCCGGTAAAGATTCCGTAAAGGCAGACGAGGGCAAAGCCTGTCATCAGGAGCATAATCAGACCGTGATAACCGTTGACAACATACTGAAGCTCTTCGCCCGTTTCCGGCGAAGGCGCTCCGCTTCTCATATATCCGCCGGCGAGGCCGTTAACTACTCCCCAGGCGGGAGTCGCGAGAAAAGCGGTGATGCATCCGAGAGGCAAAAGCTCATATTTGATTTTTGCCCTGTTGCCGTAGAAGTCGAAGATGAGCAGGGTCATGACGGTAAATACGCCGGCAAGTCCCAATGCGGAACCGAAGCCGTGCTCACCGCGGACTCTCCACATAAAACTGCAGACAAGCGCGCCGAGAATTATACTCGCGATTTTTCTGCCCTTGCCGAGCCTGTTATCCGCGCTCATAGACGCACCTCCGTTTTTAATAATTTAGTAAATGATATTTTATTATATATCATATTAAAAGAAAATACAACCTGAAATTATTTGCAATTTGCCGATATGATGATATAATATAAGCGGTGATAATATGGAAGAATTTAGAAAAGAGTATCTCGGCTCAGGCATTACAGTACTTGTCTCCGATGAACACACATTCGGAACAGATGCCGTGCTGCTTGCGGACTTCGCGCAGATACGGGCAAAGGATATCTGCTGCGATCTCGGCACAGGCTGCGGAATTATTCCCCTGATCTGGTGCAAAAATGAAGTTAACAAGATATATGCAGTCGAGATAAGCGAAAAGGCGGCCGTTCAGGCAAAAGCGGCAGTTGAGCTCAATAATCTCAGTGAAAAGATTGAAGTAATAAATACAGATTTAAAGGAACTCAAAGGCATTATTCCCGCCGGCAGTGTGAATGTTGTAACGATGAATCCGCCATATACGGCTGAAGGAGCGGGAATAATCAGCTCCGGCGAAGCCGATAAAATCGCGAGGCACGGCACGATGTGTGACTTTGACGATATATGCGCCTCGGCCTCATATCTCCTGAATTTCGGCGGTCGCCTTTGTATGTGCATAAGACCCGAAAGAATGTGCGAATTATTTGTCTCGATGCAGAAGGCAAAAATCGAGCCGAAGAGAATCAGGTTTGTCGCAAAACGCCCCGGAAACAGGCCATGGCTGGTGCTGGTTGAAGGCAGAAGGGGCGGAAAGAGCGGACTGACGGTCGAGAGCGAGCTTTTCGTTTACGGCGATGGAAATGAATACAGCAAAGAAATGAAAGAAATATATAAAGATTACCTGCTTGAACAGAGGTGATAAAATGAGCGGAAAACTCTATGTGGTCGGCACTCCGATAGGCAATCTCGGCGATCTCTCACCGCGCGCGCTTGAAGCGCTTGAAACCTGCGATTTCATAGCGGCGGAGGATACGAGAGTCACGATGAAGCTGCTGAATCATTTTGAAATAAAGAATACGCTGATAAGCTATTTTGAGCATAACAAATTTGAAAAAGGGCCGTATATAATTGAAAGAATTCTCGCAGGCGAAAACTGCGCGCTCGTAACAGATGCGGGAATGCCTGCAATTTCGGACCCTGGTGAGGATCTGGTTAAGCTCTGCATTGAAAACGGAATTCAGGTGGAATCCGTGCCGGGTCCCTGTGCATTCACGACCGCGCTCGCGATTTCGGGAATGCCGTCAAGGCGGTTTGTATTTGAAGGCTTTCCTCCCGCGGATAAAAAGGAGCGGAAGGAACTTTTCTCATTTCTTACAAACGAGGAGAGAACAATTATCTTTTATGAAGCACCGCATAAGCTTTCAAAGACTCTCGCGGACCTTGCCTATGCGCTCGGCAAGAGGGAGCTCGCAATAGTCAGGGAAATAACCAAGATTCACGAGGAAGTAATCAAAACAGATCTGGTTTCAGCCGCCGCAAAATATGCTGATAATTCACTCAAAGGCGAGATAGTGCTGATTATTGCCGGTAAAGACAAGAGTGAATCCGGCTCAATGACTCTCGAGGAAGCAATAAAATACGCTCTCGACTTAGTCGGGAGCGGTGAAAGCAAAACCGAGGCCGCAAAAATCGCGGCTAAGGAAAGCGGATTTAAAAAAGGAGATATCTACAAGGCGATTATATAAACTCGGCAGGATTCGCCTTGATATATTCGCCCATAAGCTTTGATACGGTGCCGTCGGAAATGAACGGCGCCGCTTTTTTATCGGCCTCGTCAATTTCCGAGGGAATGCAGGAAACCTCCTCATTATCGGAATCGTAGGCATCATATTCGAATTTGACGGTTTCCGCAAATTCCCCGCCGATAACGGCAGAACAAGCTTTCTGAGCATATTCCGTCACGGGCTTGCCGTTTGCCTTGAAGAAATCGCTGAGCGCCTTCTCCGATTCATCGGCAAGGAGGAGCATTGAATAAATATATTTCTGCCCTTCCGTCAAAGTATCAAATTCGGCATTCATATCTGATTTATCCGCTACTCTTTTCTGAAGGGCAAAGCCAACGCCTCTGAAGAGTTCAACAGGATCTGCAGAGGAAATGAGTTCCGCAGTGAGCGTGGTGAATCGCTCACGGAGCTTTTTGTCGGCTTCCAGCTTTTTGATTATCTCCTGATTTTTCTTAGCGCGCTTTTCGCTCGAAACAACCGCCTTTATAAAAACGATGACTGCAAAAATAATCAGTGCGGCCATCAAAACTGCCAGTGCGGGGTGCGATTTATAATACTCAATCATGCTTTTTCTCCTCCGAAATGAATGTTTGCCTCGTCTCTTATCTCAGACATCAGTCTGCAGACCTGTAAAGCTATTTTACTTGACAATTTGTATTTATCATCCGCGGGATTTCTAATGAATTTTTCAAATTCAGCGGCCTCAAATCCCATAAGCTCCGGCTTGGAATATTCGGGAATAATCAGCTCTTTTTCTCCACTCTTATAATATAAAGAGACATTTATCAGTTTTGAGATGGATTCTATGTGAATCGTGCCCTCATCACCGAAGATTTCAGAGCCGGAATAATCCTGACCCGTTTTCGAGTGTGTAAAGGTAATCAACTTGTCACCGTAATTGAACGAAACTGAGCCCGAAGCATCCGCTCCGCTGTCTAAAAGCACGGCGTCGGCAGTAATTTTATCCGGAATTCCGAATAAATCGACCGCGGGATATACGCAGTAAATGCCAAGGTCCATAAGAGAG